>JASHQO010000300.1 GCA_030039105.1 Xanthobacteraceae bacterium | reverse complement strand
GAATTTCGCCGCTTCCGGCACGCCGACATGAGCGTGCACGTCGACGGTCACGCTTTGCGGCCGCAGCTCGCGGCCCGGCTTGCCGTGGCTGCGCGCCGCGGTCCTGTCGTATTTGTTCCATTGCCCGGTCATCGGCGTTCCTTCTTGCGAGGCAGCGGAAGTCTAAGCCGGCCGCAAGCGGCGCGCCATTGCGTCCGCTCGACATTGTTTGGTTGTCAGCCTGCCCAACGCTTTCTGAAGACCATTGCGTTCGTTCGTGTCGGCGATCCGTGATTGAGCGCCGGTGCAGCACGTGTGAGCGCTGTCCGCTCGACACCGTGGTGCAACGGCATCGACACGCCGATCGAGCCCGTCATGCCCGCACTTGTTGCGGGCATCCACGTCTTTCGTGCCGTAACGGGGCAAGACGTGGATGGCCGGGACAAGCCCGGCCATGACGGCATTGGGCAATAGCGTGGGGCAATAGCGTGCCTTTGCCGTTCGCAGCTCCCGTGCTCGCGATGTCAAACAGCGAGAAAGAATTCAGCCAACGCTTCGCCGCCCCGTGTCACGTGCGGGCGCGGGGCCGCCCGTTTCCCTTTTCCGTTCTGAACGAGAATGGAGCGCCGGGAGGCGCCGGGGGTTTGCGAGACCCCTCACCGGAGCTTGCGAGGCTCCGGCAACGCGCCTGACGAACGGGGTTGCGACGCCCGCTCGCGAGGCGCGGCGCCGCACCCGGCAGGTTTGCGAAGCCTGCCGGACGGCGCTGCGCCTCCCGGCGCTCCACCGGGCCGGCTCGGTTAAGCCGGCCGCGAAAGCGGCGCCGAATGCGGCTGTCCGCTTGCGCAGGACTGCGCCGGCGCGCGTCATGATCGGGCGCTCGGCGGAATAACGTCCTGGGCGTAAATAATCCTAATCGGTGACGATTGTCAAGTTATGTCCCTGTAACAGAGACGTGATCGCCGGGCATGCGTGGGGAGCACTGTTTGCGATTGGGGGCGATTCCTGGCGTCCACAATGAGCAACGGGGCCTTCTAAGCGGCCTTCAGGCGGGCTATCTCGGCGTCGAACTCAAACCGTAATTGCGCAGCCTCTTCTTCGGGCAGCCAGCCCGCCATCTTCGGAAAAATCGTCCGGTACACAAGGAGCCTATCCCGATCCCAAGGAAGCTTCTCCGCCGCTCGCGCTTCCGCCAGAATCCTATGCAGCCGTGCACGAACGTCGTCGGGATTCGGGCGGTAGGCAGGAGGCGCCGCCTCCGGCTCGAACAATTCAACCCGCGTTGCGGCGCCGAACAGGTCTTGTTGGGAGGATTGCGCCATGGCCTAGGTGGTTCCGCCTATCCCTGTCGATTCGTAGATACGACAACATGTAACATGTGTCTCGCTTCGCAAGCCGTTATCAACGACATTTGGCCCTCATCTGGAAACGCAAGGATACCTATTGGCCTACCTGCGAGGTCGCCATTTTCCCACGGGCCGACGGCGGTAACACAAAGGGGCCAAACGGCGATGACCGCAGCAGCGCGCCAGCAGAAAGCTTGAAGCGAGGTCATTAGTCTCGCGCGCCGTTCTTCACGATGTCGAAGCTTTCCAGGATGTCCAAGGGAAGGCGCAGTCATCGACTTTTGTGCCGGCCTGGAAGAACTCCATCCGAATTATCCTGTCCAAGTGGTATGCGCGGAGTGCCTGATTAACGGGTGATCTGGATTTCGCGCGGCCCAAGCCTCGCGCGTCGCTTTCGCTTCGGCGATCGGCAATTCAAAATCTCCCCAATCAATTTTCCATCGCTTCTTCGATTGCCTCGACCAAATCCGCAGGCTGTGAAGAAAATGGCGATCAATGTCGGCTTGTCGGCAGCGATTGATCTTGCGGTAGTGCTTTCTGAGAAGGCCATAACGTTCGCTTGTAATGCGACCGCCTTGAAACAATTTCGTTGTTCTCGCCCAATGATGAATGTCGTGGCAGTCGATGCAAACAATCTCAACCCTCAAAAGGACGGCCGTGCCGACAGTCTTTTTCTCCCGATAGTCCCATACCTCATGACCATGAAGTTTCTTTTTCGTGTTTCCGCAGATCGCGCACCGCGCACCGTTGGATTCGATTAGTTTGTGACGGAATTTATCCCAACGCTGCTTTCCAAGGCCGTAGTTCGACCGCAAGTTACGGCCCCATAGCCGCTTCGGGACCAACTCAATGCGCAATTTTAACGGACTACCTCGCCGTGCCGTCACGTTGCCGCTCGGTCGCTTGGATGCTGGCATAGACATTCTGGATTTCGGCTTGTCCTTGTTGCTCGGTCAGTTGGCCGCGATCCATCATCGTCGCAAATTCGAGGCGCTTCGCGGCGAAGAATTGAATTAAGTCCATATATCTGTAATGCGCAGCGTTGAACGCTTGCAGCATCGGCGCGTTGGCGCATTGCACAGACGCCACGTGCGACGGTAGCTCACCGCTCAATCGTTTGTTCCGGCAGTCATCAGCGGCTTGCGCAGTGACCTTGAGCGCCCATTGCACCGGGTCTTGTATGGGCGGAGACGATTGCGCGGGCAGCGGAGCGCCCATTTCGCTAAGTTTGCGCTGTGCATCGAGCGCCCGTTGGTGCTCCTTGGCATTCTCTTGTTGTGTCCCGTCAACTCGTTGCGCCATTATTTGCGCCGCTGTGCACCGTCCGGCTAACTCGATACTTTGCGGGAGAGATTTATTCTCAATTGCATCCGCTTGCAGGCAGACAATCGTCGCATTGCGCTTAAACTGTTCTAGCGTTCCGCAAGTACCATTGATGCAACAAGTCCCGCCCGGCATACACGGTGGCGATTGAGCAAAAGCAGCTTCGCCGAACGCCGCAAATATGATAAGCGCGCAACCAAGCAATCCGGCGAGCAATCCGAGATGCCCATGGTTCTCAATGATTACGTGCGACGGCGCGCCTTGTGAACTTTGCACGGCGACCCCCTGCCCTCTGCGGAATATATCTTGCCGCCCAGTTGCCGCAGCAGGCCGCTTGGTCCGATTCGCCTTCTGCCGCTTGTTCTTGAGCCGGACACACTCGACGTAACGGTGCGTCGCGACACTGCGCAGCTCCCGGTTTGCTCATTTCAAGTCGGCCGCTGTCACCCCCAACATGGCTGCAATGCCGCTGAAGATTATCTCGCACCCGCACGACTCATGTCAAAATTCGGCGCGAACCGTGCCGGACGCCGCGCGGCACCTCTGTATCCTTCGAGGGCCGCTTCGCGGCCACCTCAGGATGACGGATCGTCGTCGGCATGCGCCCAATATTGGGAGAGCTACTGTGGGGGCGTTCGTCTATATGCTGAAGTGCTCTGACGATTCATATTACATCGGAAGCGCAACAGGCGACGATCTGTGGAAGCGGGTTGCCGAGCATGAAACCGGTGCCTATCGAGGCTACACGTATACGCGTCGGCCGGTCCATTTAGCATGGTCGGAGCATTTCGACCGCATCGCCGATGCGATTGCAGTAGAACGAAAGATCAAAGGCTGGAGCCGCGCAAAGAAGGAAGCCTTGATCCGCGGCGACTGGGGAAAGATCAGGTTGCTGGCGAAACGGCGAGGCGGCAAGAAAAACCGCGATACGCCTGCCTAAGCCCGTCACCCTGAGGTGCTCGGCGCGTAGCGCCGAGCCTCGAAGGGCGACGGCCGAGGCGCTCGGGCCGCATCCTTCGAGGGCCGCTTCGCGGCGGCCTTAGCTGGGATGACGGATCGCGCGCGGCGAGCGCGTATCTGTGTATCAGATCAAGACAGCTCCTGCACGGCGCGATGGGCCTGGTCGATCGCGGAGTCGGTGTAGGCGGCGGCGCCGGCGTCGGAGTTGGCGATGGCGATGCGGCCGCAGCGGGCGCGGCCGATCAGGTTCGGCGCCCGGCCGTCCGGCCAGTCCGGATCGAACAGCGCGTTGTATTCGTAGGCGTAGCCGTGCGGCCAGCGGTTGACCGCGATCGCGGCGACGTCGTTCGCCGCATCGAAGCCGCCGGCGCCTAACGTGCGCGAAAGCTGGTCGCGGATGTTGTGCTCGAAGGTGTCGAAGCTGGTGTTGAAGATATCCCAGTGACCGGCGCGGTTCTGGTCGCGCTCCGGCAGTCCGGGCTGGCACGGGGTGCGCACCATGCGGATCAGCATCGGCTGTTCCGGCGCGCGCGGGCTGGCGTAGTCGCCGATATCCACCGCCGGATTGAGCGACAGCGACGAGAAATACGCGCCCGGCGCGTGCACGCGCGAAATGCCGAGGTTCTTGAACGCGGTCCAGTTGCGTAAGCCAACGCTGGCATAGATCAGCGGCGTCTTCACGCCATAGCGTAGCGCTTCTTTTTGCTTGTCCGGCAAGTCCGGGCACAGATACGGGATCATCATGTTCCAGCAGGCGAGCACGCAAGCGCCGGCGCGCACCGCGGCGACCTCGCCGCCGCGCGCATAGGCGATCTCGACCGCGCTGGCCGACACCGGATCGCCGACATTGCGCACGCGAACCGCCGTGCTGCTGAGGCGGATGCGCACCGGCGCAGCCGCGCGATCGAGCTTCGAGTAATCGATCCGCGCCGTCACCACGTCCGCGGCGCTGCGGCCGGGAACGGCGTCCGGAATCAGATCGCGGACCAGGAGCCGTGCGATCGAGGCATTGCCATCGGGAAAATGGAATGTGTAGGAGCCGCCACCGGCGTAGCCGGCAGCCGTATAGCCCATGCCCGGCACGGCACCGGGCTCGAGATCGAGGCCCTGGAAGCCCGGAAAGTGAAACGCCCAGACGTCGAGCGCCGGCACGGCGTCGATGCCGACGCCCCATTCGCCGTGGCTGCGCGCCTGATAGAAGGCGACGGCGCTCGCGTCGACCTTGGCGACGTCGAGCAGAAAATCGCGATAGCTGATCCGGGCGAGCCGGCGCTTCTTCTCGTCGGAGGTGAGCCCGGGCATGTAGTCGATGCGCGCTTCCTCGAGGCGGGCGATGTCGCTGCGCGCCTGCGGCGACAGCGGCGCGTGCGCCAGCAGCTCGGTCCACGACTTGCCGTCGGCCTCGACGATCAAATGGTCGGCGCCGAACGTCTCCTTGTCCAAGAAGATGCCGCGACGCAGGCCGAGCGACGGATAGAAATCGTTGTGCGAGCATGTCTTGTCGAGCGCCACCGGGTCGATGCCGAGCGTTTTCAGCAAGCCGTCGGCGACGGCGCTGTAGGGATACGGGCTGTCGATCGACAGCGTGCCGCCGTTCATCAGCTCGAGCCGGCCGGCGAGCGCGAATTCGTTGCGCTTGGCGTGACCGCCGAAATCGTCGTGATTTTCCAGAATGAGGATGCGGGCGCCGGCGTGCTGCTGGCGGTAGAAATGCGCCGCGGCGAGGCCGCTGATGCCGCCGCCGACGACAACGAGATCGTAGGTCTCGTCGGTTGGCGCCCCCACCCTGCCCTCCCCCGCAAGCGGGGGAGGGTTGGGAGGGCGCTGCCACCGGAAATCGCCGTCGCGCAGGCGATGGGCGGTCTCGAAGGAGCCCGGATGGCTGCCGCGCAGCCCGGTCAGCGCCGGCGGATAATAACCGGGCATGTCCTGTGCCGCCGCCGCGTGAGCGGCGTCCGGGCGCAAGCCGCCGGCGACGGCGCCACCGATGGCCAGCGGCACGCCGTTGAGAAAATCCCGCCGGGTGATGGGCGGCGCGCGGCGCGGCACCGGCGCCTCACTTGTCCTTGCCGGCGAGCGCCTCGCGCATGCGTTCCGGCGCGACGGCGATGTCGACGCCGGCGCGCTCCTGGGCAAGCTTCATCACCACGCGGGAATCGCGGCCGGCCCAACCGCGGCCCATGGCCTCGGTCATCTCGGCGAGCGTCAGATTGCACAGCCGCATCGGCACGCCGAGCTCGCGGCCGAGCGCGTTGGCGAGCGACACGTCCTTGTGGGCAAGCTTGAGCGAGAATGCCGGCGGATCGTAGGTGCCGGGCAGAAACTGGTCGACCAGCGCGTCGAAGGTGAAGCGCCGGCCGGCCGCGCCCTGGCGCACCGCCTGCCACAGCGCCAGCGGCTCGACGCCGGCTTTGACGCCGAGCGCAAAGGTCTCGGCCAGCGCGCAGACCACCGCGTAGCCCGACATGTTGTGCACGAGCTTGGCCACCGTGGCGGCGCCGATCGGGCCGATATAGGCGGCCTTGTCGCCCATGGCGTCGAGCACCGCCTTGTGCGCCTTGAAGGCGCCCTCGTCGCCGCCGACCCAGATCGCGAGCTTGCGCGACGCCGCGCCGGCCGGGCCGCCGCTCACCGGCGCATCGAGCATATGGGCGCCCTTCGCGGCGAACGCGGCGTGGAGCTTTTTCACCACCGCCGGCGCATTGGTGGAGAGATCGAACCAGGCGGCGCCGGGCTTGATGCCGGCGATGAGCCCGTCCGGGCCGAGGCCGACGGCCTCGACGTCCGGCGGCTCCGGCAGCGAGGTGAAGATCACGTCACACTGCGCGGCGAGCGCCTTCGGCGTGTCGGCCCACGTCGCTCCGGCATTGAGATGATGGCTTGCCGCCTGGCGGCTCAGGTCGTGCACGACGAGCCTGAAGCCGGCCTTTTGCAGATTGCTCGCCATGCGGCCGCCCATGGTGCCGAGGCCGATGAAGCCGACGGTGATATTGTCTGTTGGCATTGTCTCGCCTCACCTTTCCGAATAGGCGGTGGGTTGCCGCTTTGCTGTCACTTCCCAATCGCAAGCCACATTGGAGCGCA
>JASHQO010000299.1 GCA_030039105.1 Xanthobacteraceae bacterium | reverse complement strand
CGGCCTATCTGCGCCGCTCGATCGACGTTGCCGGATTGAACTTGGCGATGTACCGGATTTTCCTGATCGCGGTCGCGCTGGTGATCACGATGCTGCTGTTCGTCACCATCGAGAACACCCGGTTCGGTGCCCAGGTGCGGGCCGCGGTCAACAACCAGCGCATGGCGCGCGGACTCGGCATCAATGTCGACGCCGTGTTCGCCATCACCTTCGCGCTTGGCAGCGGACTCGCCGGCCTCGGCGGCGCGCTCGCCATCGAGATCATCGGGCTCGACCCGTCGTTCGCGCTGACCTACCTGATCTACGTGCTGATCGTGGTCTCGGTCGGCGGGCTGGGCTCGATCTTCGGCTCGTTCGCCGCGGCGATCCTGCTCGGTGTCAGCGACGTCGCCGGCAAATACTACGCGCCGGCATTCGGCGCCTTCCTGATCTATCTGGTGATGATCGTGCTCTTGATGTGGCGGCCGACCGGCCTGTTCGGGAGGCGTTAGGCGTGTCGAGCGAGGCGAGCGCCGCGCCGGTCCGCCCGGTGCAATATCTGCAGGCACAGCTACGCTGGCAGTGGAGCGAGATCGCGTTCTGGCTCGCCACCTTGCTGCCGTTCGTGCTGGCGCCGAGCTATCTGGTGCTGGCGAGCCAAATCTCCATCACCGCGCTGTTCGTGCTTTCCCTCGATCTCATCCTCGGTTTTTCCGGTATCGTTTCGCTCGGCCACGCCGCCTATTTCGGCATCGGCGCCTATACGGCCGGCCTCATCTCCAAATCGGGCTGGGGCGAGCCGCTGACCGGATTGCTGGCCGCCGCCGTCGTCGCCGGACTGTTCGGCTATGCGACGAGCTTCATCATCGCGCGGTTTCGCCATCTGGCGCTGATCATGATCACGCTCGGCATCGGCCTCGTGCTGCAGGAAGCCGCCAACAGCGCCGGCTGGCTGACCGGCGGTTTCGACGGCCTGCAGGGCATCCACACTTGGCCGCTGTTCGGCAAGATCCGGTTCGATCTCTATGGCTACACTGCCTACAGCTACGCGCTAGCCGGGTTGTTTCTGATTTTTCTGATCGCGCGGCGGCTCATCCATTCACCGTTTGGACTGGCGCTGCGCGGCATCCGCGAGAACGGCTTGCGCATGCCGGCGATCGGTGCGTCGACCCATACCCATATCCGGACCATCTACACCATCGCCGCCATTATTGCCGGCATCGCCGGCGCCATGCTGGCGGAGACGACCGAGACGGTGTCGCTCGAAGCGCTCGGCTTTCAACGCTCTGCCGACGTGCTGGTGATGTTGATCCTGGGCGGCACCGGGCGGCTTTACGGCGGCCTGATCGGCGCCGTGGTCTATATGGTGGCGCGCGACCAGTTCTCCGGGCTCAATCCGCAATACTGGTATTTCTGGATCGGCCTGTTGCTGATCGCCGTCGTGATGCTCTTGCCGAACGGCATTCTCGGCGGACTTTCGCACTTTGCGCGACGCATAAGAGGCGCACCGTGAGCGAAAGTGCGCTGGCCGCGCGTGGGCTGAACAAGAGTTTTGGCTCGCTGGTCGTCGCCGCCGATATCGAGCTCAATCTGCCGCAAGGCGTGCGCTACGCGCTGATCGGGCCCAACGGCGCCGGCAAGACCACGCTGATCAACATGATGACCGGGATGCTGCGGCCCGATGGCGGCCGCATCTTGCTCGGCGATGAGGATATCACCGCGCTGGCTCCCGAGCAGCGCGTGCGGCTCGGCTTGGTGCGGACGTTCCAGATCAACGCGCTGTTTCCTCATCTCACCGCACTTGAGTCGGTAACGCTCGCGGTCTGCGAACGGCGCAAAGTGGCGAGCAACTGGTGGCGGCAGATTACGGCCTATAGCTCGGAAATCGACGAGGCCTACGACATTCTCGCGACGCTCACGCTTGGTCCGGTGTGCCATCGCCTGACTCGCGAGCTGGCCTACGGCCAACAGCGCCTGCTCGAGATCGCGCTGGCGCTCGCCGCCAGGCCCAAGGTGCTGCTGCTCGACGAACCGGCCGCCGGCGTACCGCGTGAGGAGAGCCGCGAATTGTTCGCCGCCATTACCGGCCTCTCCCGCGACATCACCGTGCTGTTCATCGAGCACGATATGGACCTGGTGTTCCGCTTTGCCTCGCGCATTATCGTCATGGTCGGCGGCCGCGTGCTGGTCGAGGGCACGCCGGCCGAAATCGCCGCCGATCCGCGGGTGCGTGCGGTCTATCTCGGCAAGGCCCGCCACGAGGCCGTCTCATGAGCGCGCCGCTGCTTGCGCTCGACGACGTGCGCGCCGGCTACGGCGCCGCCGTGGTGCTCGACGGCATCTCGTTCGAAATTCCAGAGCGCGGTGGACTTGCCGTGCTGGGTAGGAATGGCGTCGGCAAGTCGACGCTGCTTCTGACCATCATGGGCTATACCCGCATCGGCCGCGGCAAGGTTTTGTGGCGCGGCGTGAATATCACCGGCGCGCCGCCCCATCGCCGCGCCCAGGGCGGCATCGGCTGGGTGGCGCAGGAGCGCGAGATTTTTGCCACCCTGACGGTGGAGGAAAACCTCACCGTCGCGGCGCGCGACGGCCGCTGGACCTTGCCCGCCATTTACGACTTGTTCCCGCGCATGGCCGAGCGCCGGCGCAATTTCGGCAACCAGCTCTCCGGCGGCGAGCAGCAGATGCTGGCGATCGCCCGCGCGTTGATGACCAATCCGGCGCTGCTGCTGCTCGACGAGCCGCTCGAAGGCCTCGCCCCTATCGTGGTCGAAGAACTCGCCGCCGCGATCCGCCGCATGACGCAGGAAGGCACCTGCGCCTTCATCCTGGTCGAGCAGCATGCCGATATTGCTCTTTCGCTCACGCAATCGGCGCTGCTGCTCGAACGTGGCCGCATCGTGCACGCGGGACCGTCGGATCAGTTGCTCAACGACCACGCCACGCTCGACCGCTATATCGGGCTGCGGCTGGCGGAGGCATGACGATTTTTGCTAGTCTTGCGCGTGCATCAAGCAACGCCGCATTCGATCATCGAGGGAGTAACACATGGCTGCGCCCATCTCCGGCACCCAAGCGCCCGGCTATTACCGCATCAAGGTCGGTGACTACGAGGTGACGGTCGTGAGCGACGGCGGCCTCACACTGGATCACACGCTGTTCGTCGGCGACGAAGCGGGCGCGGAGAAGCTTCTCAGGGACGCGCATCTGCCCAAGATGGGCATCCCGACGCCGCTCAACACGTGGCTGATCAATACCGGCAAACAGCTCATCCTGGTCGACGCTGGCGGCGGCACCCACTTCGCGCCGAGTGTCGGTCGCTTGCCGCAAAACCTCGCCGCGGCCGGTATCTCGCCGAGCGCCATCGATGCCGTGGTCATCACCCACCCGCACCCCGATCACATCCCCGGCGTCATCACCGGCGACGGCAATATGCTGTTTGCAAACGCCACGCTCCATGTCCAGGAGGACGATCACGGCTTCTGGACCTCATCCGAGATCCGCGGCAAGGCGCCAGAAGAATTCCGCGGCTTCTTCGATCTCGCCGTCAACGCCATCAAGCCTTATGCGGCGGCGGGCAAGCTGAGCCTTTACAAGGATGGCACCGAGTTCGCGCCCGGTGTGCGGGCGGTGGCGTGCCACGGCCACACCGTCGGCCACAGCATGGTGCGGGTATCGCCGTCAGGCGGCGACTTCCTCATCTTCGGCGACATCGTGCATTGCGCCGCGCTGCAATTTCCCGATCCGGAGCGCGGCGTGGCCTTCGACACCGATCCGGCGATGGCGCTCGCCAACCGCAAGAAAGTCTTCGACATGGTGGCGACCGACCGGCTGCTGTTCTCCGGCGGCCATCTGCCGTTTCCCGGATTGGGCCGCGCCACCAAATCCGGCAAAGGCTATGTTTTCGTACCGGTGATACAGGGCGAGATGTAGTCGGAGCTTATCTGCGCCGGCGTCATTCACGGCAACGGCTTGCCCCGGACATCGGCGGCGCGCTCGATCTTCACCAACACACCGAAGCCGGTGTCGGCACCGACATGGGTCTGCTCGCGCGGCAGCAGCAGCTTGAATATGGCGTCACGAATGGGTCCGCTCTCGTGCAACTCGGCCGTGCCGTAGAAACGCAAAAAGCCGGAGTCGAGAACGCCGTCGCGCTGGGCTTTGAAGTTGGCGTACATGACGCAAACGCGCTTGTCATGGCCGAGGTTTTCCAGCGCTTGCTTCTTCGAGCGCTCCCAATAGGCGAGATGATCCTGGTCGAAGACAACCATGCTGCCCTTGGGCGAGATGTTGGGGCCGTCCGGGCCTTGCGTCGCGACCAGACATGGCGCGCCGTCATCCCAGGCCGATCTGATGAGCACTTTGAGTTTTTCGCTAATGGGCATGGCATGATCTCCGACCTATGAAGCGGATAAAGTCGCCGGCATCTTGACCGAAAGCTTTCCGCCGATTCCTTCCAGCTCTTCCCAGAGCTTGGCCGGAATCGGAATGCCGTCCTTGCGGCGCCGCGCTTCGGTGCGCTGCGAGCGTTCGCCGGGCAGCGTGATTTCGTCGCAGCCGGCTTGGCGCGGCAGCGCTTTGAGGATCACGGCGAGCGCATCGGCGTCGTGAATGAAGCCGGCGAGCGGACGGAACGTCTCGATATCGATGGCGAGCATCGCCGTATTGCCCGTATGGCGGTCGCGCTTTTCTGGGCCCAGCGCGCGGGCCTGGATCGGCGCCGCGGCCAGCACGCTTGCCAACATCTCGAACATCAGGCCGAGGCCTGAGCCCTTCGGACCGCCGAGTGGCAGCAAAATTTCCGCCTGCTTCGGATCGGTGGTCGGTTCGCCGGCGGCGGTGAGCACCGTGCCGAAGGGCAGCGCCTCGCCGGTGTTGCGCGCCTGCAAGATCTTGCCGTTGGCGATGGCGCTCGACGCCATGTCGAGCAGGATTGGGCCGTTGCCGCTCGGCACCGCAATGGCGATCGGGCTGGTGGAGAGGCTGGCGACCCGCGCACCGTGAAACGCCATCAGGGTGGGCCCGGCGCCCATCAGGATCGCCGCGCAGCCGCGTTCGGCGATCCACTGCGCATAGCGGCCGATGGCGCCTGTGTGGGTGGTCTCGCGTACCAGGCCGAAGCAGACGCCGGCCTTCTTCGCCCGCTCGACCGCGAGCGTGGCGGCCTGCATCACCGCCACCGGGCCAAAGCCGTGGTGGCAGTCGATCACGAAGGTGGCGGCGCGATCGTGCGACAACGTCGGTTCCGCCTTCACGTCGATCTGGCCGTGGCTGATGATGTTGATATAGCGCGGCAGCCGCGACACGCCGTGGCCATCGCCGCCGCGCAGGTTGGCCCACACCAGGCCGTCGGCGACGACCGCGGCGTCCTTGGGCCGCGCGCCGGCGGCGATGAGCACGTCGCGAATAAAGCGGCCGAGCTCGTCGTGGCTGACCAGGATGCTGCTTTTCACCGTTTCTCTCCGCTCGCGCCAACCTTGTCAGTCCCCGCAAAGGCGAGGAATTCAGTAACCACTGCGATGAAAATTGCAAACACAGCGCAAGACCGATTTTCTCGTGATTACTGGATCGTCCGCCTTCGCGGACGATGACAGCGTTAGGCCCTCACCGCCGAAAAATAACTATCGAGCCAACCTTTCATCATCGTCCACACCCGCGTCGATTTCTCCGCGAACAGAAAATGATCGAGGCCCGAGAACAAGTGCAGTTCGCTCGGCTGGCCGGCACGCTTGAACATTTCCACCGATTGTTCGGTCGGCGTCACCGAATCTTTCGCGGCGTGAATGAGCAACAGCGGCCGCGGCGCGATGTTGCCCACCACCTCCTCAGCGCGGAAATCGAACATGCTCTGCGCGGTCTCGGCCGGAAACATCTCGACCGAGTTCGGCGCCAGCATGCCGACCTTCTGCTTGTCGAGATTTTGCTTCACGTGGTTCGGAATCGGCACGATGTCGTAGCGTGGCACCATCAGCGACTTGCCGGTGCGGGCGCGATGCTCGCGACCGTCGGCGAGCATCTTGGTGAATTTCGCCCAAGCCTCCGGCGTCGGATGCTGGCCACGGAATTTACGCTCGCCATGACCCCAGCCGCCGTTCGACACCACCGCGGCGATGCGCGGATTGGTGCCGCCGGCATAGACACCGACCGCGCCGCCGAAGCTCGAGCCGATCACGCCGATGCGCTCCGGATCGACGGCGGGATGCTTGGCCAAAAACTCGAGCGCGTTGCCGGTGTCCTCAACCTGTTCGAGACAGATGACGCGGCCGAACTCGCCTTCGCTTTTGCCGCAGCCGCGCATGTCGAAGCGGAGCGTAACGTAGCCGAAATCGTTGAGCACCCGCGCCGGCGTGATGCAGGTCGGGCTTTCGCTGTTGGAGCCGAACCCGTGCAGGACCAGGAACGCGGCGCGCTTCTCACCCGGCTTGACGCCGTCCGGCACGCTGAGCACGCCATGCAGACGCAGGCCCGCCGATTGGAAATTGACGATTTCTTGTTGACTCATGACGGCTTGCTCCCTGCCCGATAACACGTAGCTCGCATGAACCAATGAGTCCGTCCCGAAGTGGCCGGCCCGATAACAGGCTCCGCGACATGCGGGTAACAGCCAAAAGGCAGACCCCGGATATCGCTTCGTCATCCGGGCTACGAGGGGCGGCACTCTAGCGATTTATCGACGCGAAGGAAGACCGGCTCACGCCTTCTGTTGGGCGCGGTAGGCGTCGATGATCTCGGACCCGGTCGCGAACCAGACCTTGCCGTGGCTGGCGATATAGGCCAGCGCCCGGTCAAGCGTGCGGATACGGTGCGGCACGCCGATCAGGAACGGATGCAGCGCGATCGCCATCGCCCGGCCGTTCCTTTCGCCTTCCTCGTACAGCACGTCGAAGGTCTCGCAGATGCGGCGGTAGAAATCGTCGATGCTGATGCTCGGCATGTTGAACAACGGCATGTCGTTGAGCTCGATCGAATAAGGGATCGAATAGAGCCCGTTATTCATGCGGTAGGGCAGATCGTCGTTGACCCAGTCGCAGACATAGTCGACGCCGTGTTGACGGAGCAGGTCCAGCGTATGCCAAGTCTCGCCGAGGCCAGGGCCGAGCCAGCCGCGCATTTTTTGCCCCCATTGCTCGATCACCGCGCGGGCTTCGGCGATCGCTGCGGCTTCCTGCTCGGCGTTCAGGCCCGTCAGTAGTACCGAATTGGTCAGCCCGTGGCCCATCAATTCCCAATTGAGCTTGGTCACCGCTTCCATGATGCGCGGATAGAACCGACCGACTTCGGCGTTGAGCGCTACGGTGCCGCGCACGCCGTGCTTCTCCAGCACGTCCATGATGCGCCAGACGCCGACACGGTTGCCGTAGTCCCGACGCGAATGATTGCGGATGTCGGGCGCGTCCTTGCCGATCTCGATGTGGAAGTGCTCGATATTGGGAATGACCCAGACCGCGACCCGGGCCCCGTTGGGCCACGTCACGCGCGGCCGGTCGACGATGGCTTGATAGGGAAACAACCGAAACGGATCGTCGTCCTGCGCCACGTCTGCCTCCCTCGCGCTCTGCCAGCAGTAAAGGGGCCGCTGTCTATTCGGGCCGTTGCCATTATGATGCGCGCCCCGCCCTTTGGCCATGACGAGCGTGCAACGCAGATGACCCTGATCCTATCCAACGCCGACGCCGAAAAGCTCATCACCATGCCGGAATGCATCGCCGTGCTGGAGGAGGCCTACGCCGAGCTCGCCGAGGGCCGCGGCGTGTCGCGCACGCGCTCCGATTGTTTCGCGCCGACAACGCGGGACGATGCGCTATACAGCCTCAAATCCATGGACGGCGTCGTGCCGAAGTTCGGCGTCGGCGCGGTGCGCATCAATTCCGACATCGTCACCTGGCCGAAGCGCGGCAACAATGTGCGCCGCGAAAAAGTGCCGGCGGCGCCGGGCAATCGCTATGTCGGCCTCGTGCTGCTGTTCTCGAGCGAGAACGGCGAGCCGTTGGCGATTTTTCCGGATGGCGTGCTGCAGCGCCTGCGCGTCGGCGCGGCCAACGGCCTCGGCGTCAAATATCTGGCGCGAAAAGACGCCAAGACCGTCGGCATCCTCGGCTCGGGCTGGCAGGCCGGCGCACAACTGATGGCGGTGTACGCGGTGCGCGACATCAAGACCATCCGCTGCTTCAGCCCCAATGCGGAAAATCGTGTCGCCTTCTCATGGCAAATGAACCAGATGCTCGGCGTCGACGTCGAACCGGTGGCGCAGCCCGAGGACGCTATCAGGGGTGCCGATATCGTGATGTGCGCGACCAACAGCGTCGACCACA
>JASHQO010000298.1 GCA_030039105.1 Xanthobacteraceae bacterium | reverse complement strand
GCTTGATGGCGATGGCGATGGCCAGCATCGCCGGCGACAGGCAGATCAGCGCCAGCGTGCCGATGACCTTGTCGAACAGCCATTTCATCACGATGTCCCAATCGGCGATCGGCCGGTCGAAGACGTCGAGCACGGGCACGTTGCCGATGTAGGAATAGGAGCGCGGCCGGAAGCGCAGCTTGTTGCTGTGCGCGGAGAGGCGGATATCCAGCGGCAGCACCCAAAGCTTCTTGAGCATGTGCAGAATGCGGCCTTCGGCCGAGATCGGCAGCGCAAAGATCACGAGGTCGACGCGGGTCTTGCGCGCGAACTCGACGATATCGTCGACGCTGCCGAGCTTCGGCACGCCGTCGCACATCATCAGGCTGCGCTCGTCGCTGCGGTCGTCGAACACGCCGATGACGCGCACGTCGGAGTCGCGCTGGGCGTCGAGCGATTTGAGCAGCTCCTCGCCGGTGCTGTCGGCGCCGACCACCACGGTGCGACGATCGAGCCGGCCCTGCCGCGTCCAGCGCCGCACCAGGAGGAACAGGCCGCGGCGGAACGCGATCAGCGTCAATAGCCCGAGCACGTAGAACGCGCCGAGCCAGGCGCGCGAGAATTGATCGCCGGCCTTGGCGAAGAACGAAATGCCGATTGCAAGCAGGAACACCACGGACCACGCCGAGGCGAGCCGCATGTACTGCTTCTCATGGCCGCGGAACGCCTGCACCTGGTAGATGTCGGCGATCTGGAACGCCAGCATCGCCATGACGGCGATGCTGAAGATGGCGGCAGCGTAATAGATGGCGAAGCCGTGCTTCGGCACCACGTAGGCGAAATACACGGCGAAGCCGACCGCGGTGACCAGCGCGAACTCGATCAGGCGCACGGTTCCGGCGAGCACGATCGGCGAATAGGCCGGCTTGAACGCCTGCGCGGCGACCATCTGCGCCAGCGGCGACAACTGCCGCGGCGAGCCCTGCGAAGCCCGGCGCGGCAGCGACTTCATCGCCGACGATACCGCAGTTGCGGCTTCGAAGATCGTGCCGGATTTGCGGCTGGACATGGTTAACGAAAACTTTCCTGCCTGGACGGGCATCGGCCCCGTTCTGCACCGCCAGCCTCGCGGCAACATAGTGAACAAAGTTCAAAAATTGGTTATGCGAACCGTGCGAGTTTTCGCAACGCGAGCGCCTCGCGGTAGGCAGCGAGCCCGCCTTCGACCATGGCGGCGAGCGAGAATTCGCTGCGCACCCGCGCCCGCACCTGCTGTGCGACGCGTTCGGTCTCGCCGCGATCGGTCAGCGCGGCGCCCATCGCCGCGACCAGCGCGGCGACATCGTCGGGCGGGATCAGATGAACGGAGTTCGGTCCGAAAATCTCCGGCACGCCGCCAACGTCGGTGGCGACGATCGGCATGCCGGCGGCGGCGGCTTCCAGCACGATATAGGGCAAGGATTCGGCCCGTGACGGGATCACCAGCATGCGCCCCATGGCGAAAGCCTCGCGCGCCGGGCGGAAGCCGACGAAGCGGACGTCGCCGCTCAGACCGAGGCGCTCCGACTGCGCCTTGAGCTTTTGCTCATCGGGTCCTTCGCCGACGATGGTGGCGGTGACGCGGCGCCCGGAGCGTTTGAGGATGGCAAGGGCTTCGATCAGCACGTCGATCGCCTTCACCGTGCGCAATTCGCCGACGCAGACGATGTCGGTGGCATCGGGCCTGGTCGCGACCGGCTCGAATTCGGCCTGGCCGACGCCGTTGCGCACGACGCGCACCATGGCGCGTGGCGCGCCGACGGTGGCGCGAAACAGATCGGCGGCATAAGCGCTCTCAAACAGAAACAGATCGGTGCGCCAGTTCAAGGCCCGCTCGATCGAGCGATAGAAGCCGCCGGCGAGGCTGCCGGGACAATACACCAGCGAGCCGCCGTGCGGCGTATAGGCGCGGATCGCGGCGCCGTAATTCGGCACCAGCCGCGCCAGCGCCGCGCCCTTGGCGCCGTGGCCGTGCAGCACGTCGGGCTGCAGCGCGGCGACCCGGCGCGATACGCGGCGCAGCGCGACGAGATCGCGCGGATCGAGCTGGCGCGGGATGGCGATGCGCTCGTAGCCGAGCGCGAGGTGCGGCAAAAGCCCGGCCAGGATGCTCTCGGCGCGCGGGCCGCCGGTGGTGCTGTCGAGAATGAGGCCGACCCGATGGCCGCGCCGTGCCTGACCCTGCACCAGATCGATCACGTGGCGGAACAGGCCGCCAAGCGGCGCCCGCAGGATGTGAACGATTTTCAGGCTGTCGGCGCGCGATGCGGTCGCGACGTGCATCGTCGCGGCAAACGATGCCGCCGCGGGGGCAAGCGCCGAGCGGTGAGGGCGCATCTCGCCCATGCGCATCTCTCCCATGTCGGAATTCCTAAACGTTGCAGCAAAAAGTTAAGCCGGATTGAGACCGCAGGCGGTTAATAAAGTCTCACGTCGGCGCCGGCGATGCTGCACGGGCGCACCTTAACCGGATGGCAACCTTAATATTTTCTAATCAAGGCGCTGTTGGTCGGTCCGTAGTCCGTTGCTTTGAGGAGTAGCGCAATGAGTTTCGCGTCGCCGTCCGCGCCGGGCCGGGGTCAGTTCAGCGACCCGGAATCGGACCTGTCGGCGCTGGGCACGACGCTGTGGCGCAAGCGCTGGCGCATCCTGCGCCCGACGATCCTGGTTGGACTGCTCACGCTGGTCGCCGTTCAGCTCATCACGCCGCGCTATCAATCGGAAACGCGCGTCCTGGTCGAGGCGCGCGACAACGTCTATCTGCGGCCCGACGCCGACAAGGACACGATCGACCGCAACGTCGTCGATCAGGAAGCGGTCACCAGCCAGGCGCAGGTGATCATGTCGCGCGAGGTCGCCAATCAGGTCATCGCGCGGCTCAAGCTCAACCAGCTACCGGAATTCGACGCGGCGCTCGAGGGCGTGTCGCCGGTCAAGGCCGTGCTCGGCAGCCTCGGCATCATCAAAAATCCCCTGAGCATGACGCCGCAAGAGCGAGTGCTCGAGGCTTATTACGATCGCCTGACCGTGTATCCGGTGGAAAAGTCGCGCGTCATCGTCATCGATTTTGTGTCGGAGAATCCCGAGCTTGCTGCCAAGGTCGCCAATGCCGTCGCCGACGCCTATCTGCAGCAGCAGCAAAAGACCAAGCAGGAGCAGGCGCAGACCGCGTCCCAGGTCCTGGCCGGCCAGATCGACACGTTGCGCAAGAAGGTGGTCGAGGCGGAAGCCAGGGTCGAGGCCTATCGCGCCAAATCGGGCGGCCTCCTGGTCGGCCCCAACAACACCACGCTGTCGGCGCAGCAGCTCGCCGACGTGAACGCGCAGCTTGCCGCCGCGCGGGCGATGAAGGCCGACGCCGAGGCCAAGGCCAGGCTGATCCGCGACATGCTCAAGTCGGGCCAGCCGATCGAAGCCTCCGATGTGCTCAATTCCGAGCTGCTCCGCCGTCTGTCGGAGCAGCGCGTGACGCTGCGCGCGCAGCTCGCCGAGCAATCTTCGTCGCTGCTCGACAACCATCCGCGGATCAAGGAGCTCAAGGCGCAGATCGCCGACCTCGATCATCAAATTCAGAACGAGGCCGCGACCATGGCGCGCTCGTTCGAGAACGACGCCAAGATCGCCGGCGCGCGGCTCGACACGTTGACGGCGACGCTCGATCAGCTCAAAGACCAGGCGGCGGCAACCAACGTCGACGACGTCCAGTTGCGCGAGCTCGAACGCGACGCCAAGTCGCAGCGCGATCTCCTGGAATCCTACCTCGCGAAATACCGCGAGGCGACGGCGCGCGACACCCTCAGCTCCTCGCCGGCCGATTCACGCGTGATCTCGCGTGCCACGGTGTCGAACATTCCGTCCTATCCGAAAAAGGTGCCGGCGGTCCTGATCGCGACGCTGACGACGTTGATCGTCGGCATCGGCTTCGTGCTGACCCGGGAGCTGCTGGCGGCGCCGATGGGCGGCGTCGCCGTGGCGCCGCAGCGCGACCCGGCGCCGGTTCCGGATGACGCGCCGGCCGCGTCGGAAGTGGCGCGCTCGCGGGTCGGCGCGGTTCTCAATGCGCTGCGCCGCAAGGCGCCGCCGCAGCCGGAACCGCCGGCTTTTGCGGCCGGCTCGCTCGACGATATTTTACGCGACATCGAGAGCGACGGCGGGATCCATCGCATCGCCGTCTTCGGCGCCGCCGGCGGAATGGATGCGAGTTGGACCGCGCTCAAATTTGCCCGCGCGCTCGCCGCGCATTGCCGCGTCGTGCTGGTCGGGCTGGGCGGCACCGACGCCGCGATCCGGGCGGCGTCGAACGATCCGTCCGCCAGCGGCCTGTCCGGTCTTGCCGACAGGACCGCGTCGTTCCGCGACGTCATCACCAAGGACAGGCAGTCGAGCCTGCACCTGATTGCAGCGGGACAGTCGCCGAGCGACCGCGTTCTGGTCGCGCCGGGCATGGCGACGAACTTCGACGCGCTGGCGCGCGGCTACGACCGCGTCATCGTCGCTGCAGGAGCGACCACCGGGCCCGCGCTCGAAGCCATCGCGGCGGTTGCGCCCTACGCGATCCTGGCGGCCGGAACTTTGACCGACGCCGGAACCGCCGCGGCCCGCGAGCGCCTCCACAACGCCGGCTTCGCCGAAGTGACCGTGCTCGGCTCCGAGGCGCCCGCGGAAACCGCCGCGGCGGCCTGAAAAAGCACCGGCCGGCGCCGCTTCGTCGACAAAGAATTGTCAACGAAGCCTTGGAAGAATGCTGCTTGCGAGGGCTTGTCCGTGTCAGGGCTCAGGCAAACGATCATCCGCGGCGGCTTGGAAGGGCTTTACTTCAGCGGCGCCCATGTGGCGCTCAAGCCCTTCGTCGGCGGCGTCGGCGCCATCCTGACCTTGCACCATGTGCGGCCGCCGCGGCCGGGCCGTTTCCAGCCGAACCGCCTGCTCGAAGTGACGCCGCGCTTTCTCGCCCGCGTCGTGAAATATCTCAGACGCTCCGGCGTCGATCTGGTCAGCCTCGACGAGATGCACCGCCGCCTGAACGAGCGCGATTTTGCCACGCGCTTTGTCTGCATCACCTTCGACGACGGCTATCGCGACACCATGCAGTCGGCATATCCGATCCTCAAAGCGGCCGAGGCGCCGTTCGCAGTCTATGTGCCGACGAGCTTTCCCGACCGGCTCGGCGAACTGTGGTGGCTGGCGCTCGAAGCGGTGATTGCGCGCAACGAGCACATCGGCCTGCAGATCGACGGCCGCAACCGCACCTTCGACTGCGTCACCGTTGCGCAGAAGCGCGCGCTCTACGACGAGCTCTATTGGTGGCTGCGCGCCCGGCCGACCGACGCGGAGATGCGCGGCGTCATCCAAAACCTCGCGGCCTGCTATCACGTCGACATCGCCGCGTTCTGCGAGGAGCTGTGCATGACCTGGCCGGAGCTGGCGAAGCTTGCGGCCGACCCGCTGGTCACCATCGGCGCGCACACGGTGAGCCATCCGATGCTGGCGAAGCTGACGCCGGACGCGGCGCGCTCGGAAATGGATTTGAGCCGCTCGATCATCGAGGCGGCGCTGTCGGTGCGGCCGGCGCATCTATCCTACCCGATCGGCGACAAAACCTCGGCCGGGCCGCGCGAATTCGCCATCGCCGCCGCGCTCGGCTTCAAGACCGCGGTGACGACCCGGCCCGGCGTGCTGTTCGCCGCCCACGCCCGGCATCTCACCGCGCTGCCGCGCATCTCGCTCAACGGCGAATTTCAGCGCCTGCGCTACGTGCGCGTGCTGCTGTCCGGCTCGGCCACCGCGATGTGGAACGGCTTCCGCCGGGTCGAGGCAGCGTAATCCGAAGGACAGACGACGGAGGACGGACGACGGATTGCGCAGAGGTGACTTATCCGTCCTCCGTCCTCCGTCGTCTGTCGTCAGTCTTACTCATCCACCACACCAACGGCATCGCCGGCAGCACCCAGCCGAGGCCGGCGATCACGTAATAGGTCACCGATGCGATGGGGTTGTCGCGAATGAGCGGCGCCTGCGCCAACGCCATGGCGACCAATGCCCACACGATCACGAGCACGAGCAGCAAGACGGCGCCGATGAATTTTCGCAGGCGGATCGGCATGGCGGTAACGTTGGCGGCGGCGTAACTCTCGCGTCATTGCCAGCGAAGCGAAGCAATCCGGTGCGGTGCATCCACTGGATTGCTTCGTCGCTGCACTCCTCGCAATGACGCGGTTGCGAGGGCAGGGGCCAGCACTATATGGTCCGCGCGTCCCGAACAAGCGACCGACGATGCTGGCAAAGTCACCGGACAACACTCGCGCGCGCGCCATCCGGCTGTGGCTTTACGCCGTGGCCGCGTTGGTGCTGGCCATGGTGCTGGTCGGCGGCGCGACGCGGCTCACCGAATCCGGCCTGTCGATCACCGAATGGCAGCCGGTGATGGGCGTGGTGCCGCCATTGCGCGAGGCGCAGTGGCAGGCCGAGTTCCAAAAATACCAGGCGATCCCGCAATATCACGCGCTGAACCGGGGCATGAGCCTCGACGCGTTCAAGACGATTTTCTGGTGGGAGTGGACGCACCGGCTGCTCGGCCGCGTCATCGGCGCGGCATTTTTGTTGCCGTTCTTGTGGTTCCTGTGGCGCGGCTCCATCGGCCCCGGCTTGCGCGGCCGCTTGTGGTTCATCTTCGGCCTCGGCGCGCTGCAAGGCGCGGTCGGCTGGTGGATGGTGGCCTCGGGCCTCGCCGGCCGGATCGAAGTGTCGCAGTACCGCCTTGCCACCCATCTGGCGCTGGCCTGCGTCATCTATGTCGCCATGGTGTGGACCGCGCAGCGGCTCGGCGAACGGCCGGCTCCGGCGTTGCCGGTGCGCATCCGCCTCGGCGCGATGATCCTGCTGGCGCTCGTGCTCGCGCAAATCTATCTCGGCGCCATCGTCGCCGGGCTTCGCGCCGGCTACATCTACAATACCTGGCCGCTGATCGACGGCGCGTTCGTCCCGGACGCCGCCCGCTTGTTCCTCCATCGACCGCCGTGGCGCAACTTCTTCGAGAACACGCTGACGGCGCAATTCGACCACCGCATGCTGGCTTATGCGATCTCGATCGGCGCGCTGCTGCATGCCTTCGACGTGGCGCGCACGGCGCGGCAGGGATTTGTGCTGGTCAGCGCGTCGGTGCTCGCGCTCGCCGTGACGCTGCAAGCGGCGCTAGGCGTTGCGACGCTGCTGCTGGTGGTGCCGCTGTCGCTGGCGCTGGCGCACCAGGCCATGGCGATGCTGGTGCTGACGATCGCCACCACCCACGCCGCCTTGGTCGCCGACCGCCGCGTCGTCTCGCGCGAGGAAATTCCGCTGGCGCCGGCGTGAAGGTCTCGTCATTGCGAGCGGAGCGAAGCAACCCAGTGCGGCGACAGCGCTGTGCTGGATTGCTTCGTCGCGGAGCCTGTCGTCGGGCCGGCCACTTCGGGCCGGACCCGTTGGCTCCTCGCAACGACGGCTAATCCGCCAGCGCCTGCTCCAGGTCCGCAATAATGTCGTCCTTGT
>JASHQO010000297.1 GCA_030039105.1 Xanthobacteraceae bacterium | reverse complement strand
GCGCTGCACGATCGACTCCAGCGATATGCTCTGCTGGGCCAGCCGCCGCGCAATGGTCGCTGCCGAGCCCGGCCGGTCGCGCGCCATGAGGCGGATGTAGTAACCGCCCTCATGGCGCTGCATCGGCGCCTTGCGCACCGCAGTCATGCGCGCTGCCGGACGGCCGAACGGCGGGGTGCGCACCCCGCAGGCGATGTCGGCGAGGTCGGACACGACGGCGGAGGCCGTCGCCATGCCGCCGGCGCCCGGGCCGACGAGCGTGATCGGCGCCAGCCCTTCGGCGTCGACGGTCACTGCATTGGTCACGCCCATGACCTGGGCGATGGCGGAATCCTTCGGCACCATGGTCGGGTGCACCCGCTGCTCGATGCCGGCTTCGGTCTTCACCGCAACGCCGAGAAGCTTGACGCGGTAGCCGAGCTGATCGGCGGCATCGAGATCGGCGAGCGTGATGGACGAGATGCCCTCGACGTAAATCGCCCTGGGGTCGAGCCTGGTGCCGAAGGTGAGGCTCGCCAGGATCGAAAGCTTCTGCGCGGTGTCGTGGCCCTCGATGTCGAAGGTCGGATCGGCCTCGGCGTAACCGAGCCGCTGCGCGTCGCGCAGACAGTCGGCGAAGGCAAGCCGCTCCTGCTCCATGCGCGACAGGATGTAGTTGCAGGTGCCGTTGAGGATGCCGTAGATGCGCGTGAAGGCATTGCCGCCAAGGCCTTCGCGCAACGTTTTCACGATCGGAATGCCGGCGCAGACCGACGCCTCGAAATCGAGCGCCACGTGGCGCCGCTCGGCGAGCGCCGCGAGCCTTTGGCCGTGCTTGGCAAGCAGCGCCTTGTTGGCGGTCACCACCGGCTTGCCGGCCGTGAGCGCGGCTTCGACCGCGCGCTTTGCCGGATCGCCGGCGCCGCCCATCAGCTCGACGAACACGTCGATGTCGGCGTCCTGCGCCAGCGCCACCGGATCGCCGACCCAGCGGAAATGCTTGAGCTCGATCGCGCGCTTCTTGCTGCGCGAGCGCGCATTGACGGCGACCACTTCGATCGGCCGGCCGCAGCGCGCGGCAAGCTTGTCGCGGCCCTGCTGCAACAGCGCGACCACGGCCGAACCGACGGTGCCCAGCCCGGCAAGACCGACTTTCAGCGGCTTGGCCATGAAGTGTCGCCGACAACGTCGCTGGAAACGAAAGCGCGCGACTAGCGCCGCGTCGCAAGTGGAACGACGTTGTGCAGCATTTCCGGCCCGGTTTCAAGAAAGCGCCGGATATTGCGCGCCGCCTGGCGGATACGCTGCTCGTTCTCGACCAGCGCGATGCGCACGTGGCCCTCGCCGTACTCGCCAAAGCCGGCGCCGGGCGACACCGCGACGCCGGCTTTCTCGACCAGAAGCGTCGAGAACTCGACGCTGCCGAGCGGCCCAAACGGCTCCGGGATCGGCGCCCAGGCGAACATCGAGGCCGCCGGCGGCGGCACCTGCCAGCCGGCGCGGCCGAACGATTCGACCAGCGCGTCGCGGCGTTTGCGGTACACGGCGCGCATCTCGTTGATGCAGTCGTCCGGTCCGTTCAGCGCCGCCGTCGCCGCCACCTGGATCGACGTGAAGGCGCCGTAGTCGAGATAGGATTTCACCCGCGCCAATGCCGCGATGATGCGCTCGTTGCCGACCGCAAAGCCGATGCGCCAGCCCGGCATCGAGTAGGTCTTCGACATCGAGGTGAACTCGACGGCGACGTCCATGGCGCCGTTGACTTGCAGCACCGACGGCGGCGGATTGTTGTCGAAATAGACCTCGGCATAAGCGAGATCGGACAGCACCAATAGGCCGTGCCGCTTCGCGAAGGCGATGAGATCGCGATAGAAGTCGAGATCGGCGATGCAGGCGGTCGGGTTCGACGGATAGCAGACCACGACCGCGATCGGCTTCGGGATCGAGTGCAGCACCGCGCGTTCGAGCGACTGAAAGAAGCTCGAATCGGTCGCGACCGGCACGGCGCGGATGGCGCCGCCGGCCATGAGAAAGCCGAACACGTGGATCGGATAGGTCGGGTTCGGCACGATGATGACGTCGCCCGGCGCGGTGATCGCCTGCGCCACATTGGCGAAGCCCTCCTTGGAGCCGAGCGTGGTGACGATTTGCGTCTCCGGATTGAGCTTCACGCCGAAGCGGCGCGCGTAATAAGCCGCCTGAGCCCGGCGCAGCCCGGGAATGCCCTTGGAGGCCGAGTAGCGGTCGGTGCGCGGTTTGCCGACGGTGTCCTTGAGCTTCTCGATGACGTGGGCCGGCGTCGGCAGATCGGGGTTGCCCATGCCGAGATCGATGATGTCGGCGCCGCCGTTGCGCGCCGCGGCCTTGGCGCGGTTGACGGTTTCAAAGACGTAAGGCGGCAGCCTGCGAATGCGGTAAAATTCTTCCATCGGAGCCCCGGGCACGTCGACCGGACGTTTTGTCTGCAAGAGTTTGAACGATAACCTGGAAACGAGCTTTTATCACGGCTTGGGGGCGGCACCAGCGCTGGGCGTGGTGCCGGTGGTAGCCGACGGTGCCATGCCCGAGGCGACCGCTTCGCTCTGGGCGGCCTGGGCCTGGGTGTTCAACTGGCTGCGATCGTTTTCCAACGACGTCGTTGCCTGCTTGACCTGGTCGGGGCTCAGGGGCTGATCGGCGCGCGGCACCGGCTTGTCGAGAATCGCCGGATAATCGGCACCCGGCGAGCAAGCCGCAAGCAGCACGGCGACCGCGGCAGCGCTCGCCAAGCCCGCGAGAATACGCGTTCCTGCAAATCCACGGTCGTGCACGCTTCGATCCCCAGCCTACTGCGATGCACCATGCGCGGCTGCCCCATAATCCGGCCGGCGCGTGGCTCCTCTATGAACACCAATTCTTAGAATCTCAATGAGTTAACAAAACCCATTGCAGCATCATCCAAACCACATGGCTAGCCGGCTAATATGTCGAAACAAGGACGGCAGGCCCGCCGCGCGGCCGAGCCGAAAGCCGCTCAAGACGCCGCCATGGACTGCCCATAAAGATGCCTTGCGTGCCCGACCGACGCGGGCCATGTGTGCGTTAACGACAGGTCCAGCAAGCCGTTTGCGGCCATAAGGTTGAGGAACCGTCCGTGCGCGCTCCATCGCAGGAACCGATGCAGATCGGCAGCGTCGATGTCGAGCAGTTTTCGCGCAACCTGGCACGGCTCATCGAGGAAGGCGGCCGCGCGCTTGCGGCCTATCTCAAGCCGCGCGAGGAAGGCCGCGCCGACGGCATGCTCGCCGAGGAGATCGGCGAAGTGGTCAAGACGCTCGGCCGGGTCGCCGAATATTGGCTGGAAGACCCGCAGCGTGCGGCCGACGTGCAGAACCGGCTCGGCACCGCCTATCTCGAACTGTGGGCGGCGGCGGCCAAACGGCTCACCGGCCAGCCGGCACCGCCGGTCGCGGTGCCCGAGGCTAGCGACCGGCGCTTTGCCGATCCGGAATGGTCGTCGAACCAGTTCTACGATTTTCTCAAGCAGGCCTATCTGCTGACCGCGCGCTGGGCCAATCAGCTCGTCAAGGACGCCGCCGAGCTTGATCCGCATACCAGGCAGAAGGCCGAGTTCTACATGCGGCAGATCGCCAACGCGCTGGCGCCGTCGAATTTCGTGCTGACCAATCCGGAGCTGTTGCGCGAGACGCTGACCAGCAACGCCGACAACCTGGTCCGCGGCATGCGCATGCTGGCCGAGGACATCGAGACCGGCGGCGGCGATCTCAAGATCCGCCAATCCGACGCGTCGATGTTCGCAGTCGGGCGCAACCTCGCCACCACGCCCGGCAAGGTGATCTTCCAGAACGAGTTGATGCAGCTCATCCAATATGCGCCGTCGACGCCGATGGTGCTCAAGCGGCCGTTGCTCATCGTGCCGCCGTGGATCAACAAGTTCTACGTGCTCGATCTGACGCCGGAAAAATCCTTCATCAAATGGTGCGTCGACCAGGGCATCACGGTGTTCTGCATCTCCTGGGTCAACCCGGACGCGCACTTGGCCAAGAAGGGCTTCGAGGAATACATCAGCGAAGGGCCGATGGCGGCGCTCGACGCCATCAAGCGCGCGACCGGGGAGGACAAGGTCCACGCCGCCGGCTATTGCGTCGGCGGAACGCTGCTCGCGATCGCGCTTGCCGTCATGGCGGCCAAGAACGACGAGCGCATCGTGTCGGCGACGCTGTTTGCCTCCCAGGTCGATTTCACCCATGCGGGCGACCTGAAGGTGTTCGTCGACGAGGAGCAGGTCGAGGCGCTCGAGCGCAAGATGGCCGAGCGCGGCTATCTCGAAGCCAAGTCGATGGCCACGGTCTTCAACATGCTGCGCTCGAACGACCTGATCTGGCCCTACGTGATCAACAATTACCTGAAAGGCAAGGCGCCCTTCCCGTTCGACCTGTTGTACTGGAACTCCGACGCCACGCGCATGCCGGCCGCCAACCACTCGTTCTACCTGCGCAACTGCTACCTCGATAACAAGCTGTCGAAGGGCAAGATGGTGATCGACAACAGCACCATGAACCTGAAGGCGGTGCAGATTCCGATCTACAATCTTGCCACCCGCGAGGACCATATCGCGCCGGCGAAGTCGGTGCTGCTCGGCTGCAAGTTCTTCGGCGGCCCGGTGCGCTTCGTCATGGCCGGCTCCGGCCACATCGCCGGCGTGATCAATCCGCCGGCCAAGAACAAATACCAGTATTGGACCGGGCCGCGACCGCGCAATGCCGACCTCGACGGCTGGTTCGCCAAGGCCAAAGAATATCCGGGCTCGTGGTGGCCGGATTGGCTGGTCTGGCTCACCAAGCAGGCGCCGACCGAAGTGCCGGCGCGCGTGCCCGGTGCCGGCGAGCTGAAGGCGATCGAGGACGCGCCGGGCAGCTACGTGCGGGTGCGGGATTAAGTGCATCATTCGGCTTTCCGATGCTGAATGCAACGAACACTCACAACGATCGAATTACGGAAACAGCGCCACCTGCTCGAGTCCCGTCGTCTCGGGATAGCCGAGCATCACGTTCATGTTCTGCACGGCCTGGCCCGAGGCGCCCTTGGTGAGGTTGTCCAGGGCCGAGCAGATGATGGCGCGGCCGGCGATGCGGTCGGCGGCGACGCCGATGAAGGTCATGTTGGAGCCGCGCACATGGCGGGTCTGCGGCACCGTGCCGAACGGCAGCACGTGGACGAACGGCTCCTTCGCGTAACACTTTAAAAGCACCGCATGAAGATCCTGCGGCTGCGCCTTCAGGCCGCGCACGTAAATCGTCGACAGGATGCCCCGGTTCATCGGCGTGAGGTGCGGCGTGAAGCTGACGATCACCTCGCGGCCGGCGGCCAGCGAAAACTCCTGGTCGAGCTCGGCCATGTGGCGGTGGTGGCCGACGCCATAGGCATGAAAGCCTTCGGACACTTCGGAGAACAGCATCTCCTCCTTCGCCGCCCTGCCCGCGCCGGTCATGCCGGACTTGGCATCGACGACGATCTCGTCGGGATCGATCGCCTTGGCCTTGAGCAGCGGGATCAGCGGCAGTTGGGCGCAGGTGGTGTAGCAGCCGGGATTGGCGACGAGGCGCGCCGCCTTGACCTTGTGCCGATAGATTTCGGTCAGGCCGTAGACCGCCTCCTTCTGCAATTCGGGCGCGGCGTGGGCATGGCCGTACCAGCGCTCGTAGGCGGCGAGATCGGCAAGGCGAAAATCCGCCGACAGGTCGACCGCCTTGGTGGCGGGCGCGGCGCCGAGCAGCGCGGCGATTGCCTTTTGCGTGGTGCCGTGGGGCAACGCGCAGAACGCCAGATCGAGCCCGGCCGCCTTCCAGTCGGCGCCGTCGATCGAACGCAGCGCCGGCAAGTCATAAGGCGCGAACTGCGGAAACACGTCGGCCACGGTCTTGCCGGCACGGCGATCGGCCGTGAGCAAAACGATCTCGACCTTCGGATGCGGGATGAGCAGCCGCAGCAATTCGGCGCCGGTGTAGCCGGAAGCGCCGAGCACGCCGATCTTGGCCTTTTTGTCGTTCGCAGGCATGAGCCTAACCTTCCTTCGGAGGGATCAGGCCGGGTCCGGGCAAGATAACAAGAAAAGTGCCGCGGAACCGGCGGCACGATTTGCGTTTTACGCGCGAATGCGCGCTCGTGCCGTTGCGCGGGAGCGACGGCGCCTGACGGCGGTCATGAAAACGCTTTTCATGGGCGGCCATATAGGGCCTGCGCCGGGCAGCGTCAATGTTAGCGGCCGGTTCATGTCGAGCCGGCCAGATGGCATAGTTTGAGGCTGATTCGTCGCCGCCGTTGCGCGCCGGCAGGGGCGTCGCCACATGGAATAAGCCGTGGGAAAAGCAACCAAATCCTCGAAAGCTCCCGATCTGTTCACCGCCGCCGAGACGAAGCGTGGCGCGGCACGCCGCAGCTCTGGCGCGCCGGCGCGCAATGGCGGCGACTCCGGCTACACCGCCAAGCACATCGAGGTGCTCGAAGGCCTCGAGCCGGTGCGCCGCCGCCCCGGCATGTTTATCGGCGGCACCGACGAGAAGGCGCTGCACCACCTGTTTGCCGAAGTCATCGACAACGCCATGGACGAGGCCCTGGCCGGCCACGCCGACTGGATCGAGGTCGAGATGGCGGCCGACGGCTTTGTCGCCGTCACCGACAACGGCCGCGGCATCCCGGTCGACCGGCACCCGAAATTCAAGGACAAGTCGGCGCTCGAAGTGATCATGTGCACCTTGCACGCCGGCGGCAAATTCGACTCCAAGGTGTACGAGACCTCGGGCGGCTTGCACGGCGTCGGCGTCTCGGTGGCGAACGCGCTGTCCGACCGCATGGAGGTCGACGTCTGGCGCGAGCAGCAGCACCACCACATGGCGTTCGAGCGCGGCAAGCCGAAGGGCAAGCTGCAAAAGCTCGGCCGCGCGCCGAACAAGCGCGGCACCCGGGTGCGCTTTCATCCCGACCCGCAGATTTTTGGGCCGCAGGTCGCGTTCAAGCCCGAGCGCGTGTTCAAGATGACGCGCTCCAAGGCGTATCTGTTCGGCGGCGTCGAAATCCGCTGGTCGTGCGCCAAGGCGCTGTTGCACGACGCCGACGGCGTGCCGGAGCAAGCGACGTTCCGCTTCGCCGACGGCCTGCGCGACTATCTGTCGGAGACACTGGCCGCGGCAACGCTGGTGCATCCCGACATCTTCACCGGCAGCGCGGGAAAAACCGGCACCCACGGCGCGGCGCAATGGGCCGTAGCCTGGACCGCCGACGCCGACGGCTTCCTCAACTCCTATTGCAACACCATTACGACGCCGGACGGCGGCACCCATGAATCCGGCCTGCGCGCCGCGCTCACCCGCGGCCTGAAGGATCACGCCGAGCGCGTCGGCCAGGGCAAGCGCGCCGCTTCGATCACTTCGGACGACGTCATGGTCGGCGCCGGCGCCATGCTGTCGGTGTTCATCCGCGAGCCGGAATTCCAGGGCCAGACCAAGGACCGGCTCGCCACCGCCGAAGC
>JASHQO010000296.1 GCA_030039105.1 Xanthobacteraceae bacterium | reverse complement strand
TGGGACAACGATTTCCAACACCGCGCCGCGCCGGTCAATCCCCAAATGACGTCACGTTTTCGGCGCCAGCGGATCGCGCCCGAAGCGGTTCGGGCCCGCCGTGCCTTTGCGGAAACCGAACTCGATCAACAGCGCGACCCCGAACACGGCATACGGCGCGTAGACGGCAAACGCGAGCGGGTCGCCATAGAGGTTGTCCGGATTCCAGCCCAGCAAGGACGCAACGTCGAGCGCCACGCTGTAGATAAAGAACGCGCCCGGCACCCAGATCGGAATGTTGCGGTCGTGGCCGCGCTTGGTGTCGACGGCAAATTGCGGGTAGTTGAATATCAGCGCGATGCCGTCCAGCGGCCAGTCGTTGTCGATCGACCAATCGCCCTTCACAACGGCCATGATGGCCAGCGCGGCAAACCCCAAAATAAGCTCCACGACAACGATCGTCAGGCTGCCGATCCAAAACGTTTTCCTGCCGATCCGGCCATCGAAACTCGTGAAGAGATAAATCCAGCTCATTGTGGGGTGCTGCCGATACGACCGCCGGCAATCTTTGCGAGGAATTCAGTTCAGTCGCGCAACAGCTCGTTGATCGAGGTCTTGGCGCGGGTCTTTTCGTCGACGCGCTTGACGATGACGGCGCAATAGAGATTGAGGCCGCCGCCCTTGCCGGCCGTCGTGCCCGGCACGACCACCGCATAGGCCGGCACTTCGCCCTGGAACGTCTCGCCGGTATTGCGGTCGACGATCTTGGTCGAGGCGCCGATGAACACGCCCATGGACAGCACCGCGCCTTGGCGCACGATGACGCCCTCGGCGATTTCCGAGCGCGCGCCGATGAAGCAATTGTCCTCGACGATGACCGGGCCGGCCTGCAGCGGCTCGAGCACGCCGCCGATGCCGACGCCGCCGGAGATGTGACAGTTCTTGCCGATCTGGGCGCAAGAGCCGACGGTCGACCAGGTGTCGATCATGGTGCCCCGGTCGACATAGGCGCCGAGATTGACGAACGACGGCATCAGCACCACGCCGGGCGCTATATAGGCTGAGCGCCGCACCACGCAGCCGGGCACGGCGCGGAAGCCGGCGCTGCGAAAATCCTGGTCGTGCCAGCGGTCGAATTTCGACGGCACCTTGTCCCACCACACCGCCTGGCCCGGTCCGCCCGGGATTTCGCTCATGTCGTTGAGACGGAACGACAGCAGCACTGCCTTCTTGAGCCATTGATTGACGTGCCAAGTGCCGTCGGCGGCCTTTTCGGCGACACGGGCAACGCCGCGATCGAGCAAGTCGAGCGCCGCCTCCACGGCGTCGCGCACCGTGCCCTTGGTCGACGGCGCAACGCTGTCGCGCTTGTCGAACGCCTCGTCGATGGTCTTGGCCAGATTATCGTGGGTGCCGGCTGACATGGATCGCTCCCCGCCTTTCGCGGTTTGTCGGGGCGCGCTGGCGCCATGTCAAGCGGTGGCGGACCGCAGCCCGGATGAGCAAAGCGACATCGGGATGGCTTCCCGGCCCGATCGGCATGGCGCTTTGCTCATGCGGGCTACATGTTTTTTGCAATGTCGCGCAAAAAGCCGGCGAGATCGTCGGTGACGTGATCGACGTGGGGCGCGTCGCGGCCGGCAAGCTCCCAATCCTCGCGCAGCACCACGCCAGCCCCTTGCGGCACCACCAGCACCGTGGTCATGCCGAGCGCGTGCGGCACTTCGAGATTGCGGGCAAGGTCCTCGAAGATCGCGGCTTTGTTCGGATCGACGTCATGACGGGCGACAAAGCGCTCGTACACCACCGGCTGCGGCTTCGGCTCGAGTTCGGCGGCGCGGATGTCGAACACGTCGTCGAAGTGGTGGCCGATCTCGAGCCGCTGCAGCACCGCGTCGGCATGCGCGCGGGTGCCGTTGGTGAGAATGAACTTGCGGCCGTTGAGCCGCGCAATCGCTGCGCCGAGCATCGGGTTCGGCGTCAGCGACGAGTGGTCGATCTCGTGCACCGTTTCGAGGAACGCGTCCGGCTCCAGGCCATGCTCCGCCATCAGGCCGCGCATGGTGGTGCCGTAGCGCTTGTAATAGTCCTTCTGCAGCCGGAACGCCTCGTCCTGACTGATTTTCAGGAAATTCGCGACGTAATCGCGGATGCGTATGTCGACCTGCTGCCAGAGATTCAGGTGATGCGGATAGAGCGTGTTGTCGAGGTCGAATACCCAGGTCTCGACATTGGCAAAGCCGCGCGCGGGGCGCTTGGTCATTCGTGCAGGCCCTAATAAAATCTCACGGCCGATAAAGCGGCCTCGATCGCGTGGACAGCCTTTCTGTTCGCATCGGTGACCTTGTCAAGGGCGGCGCGGCGCGCCGCAATGCTCACCCCGCCTCGCGCCACGACGCCGCCGGCACCAAGCCCTTGAGCGCGCCGTCGTGCAGACGCACGGGATCGCGCTCGCCTTCCATGGCGAGCCGGAGCACGCAGCGCGCCAGTTCGTCGGGCTTTACCGTGGTGTTGCCGATCGATTTCAACGTCAGCCACGCCTCGTCGAATGCGGTCTCCAGAACCACCAGCGTCTGGGGGTCGAAGGAATTGCTGTGGAAGCCACGCAATGGAACCATCCTCACGCGGAATCAACGGAACGTCGCGACGAAGTTAGCCAAGTTTGTGACACCGTGGGAAGGTTCCTTATCACTTGCAATTGATCGGATCGACTCGTCGGGCTTGCCGGCGATTTCGCTGATCAATTTTTTCAGGATGGCGTCTGCGAAAGTGTCATAATTCTCCGCCGGGATCACGAACGCGCCCGGCCCGCCGATGACATTGTCGTAATAGTAGCGGTCGAGGGACGGCTCGAGGGTCAGGATCGGCAGGCCATTGATGCCGACGCCGTCCTGCACCGCTTCATCGCGCGCCTGCCGCACCGCGCGGCCGGCATTGTTGGAACCGTCGCCGGAGACGTCGATCACGCGCCGCGCCGCCTTGCACGGACATTGCGCCAGGACAAGCCGCGAGAAGTCGATGGCGCCGCTGATCGAGGTGCCGCCGCCGAATAGCTGACGCGGCGCCGCGTCGATGGCATCGGCCAGTGCGCCGATGCTGGCCTCGTCCTTGACGATCGTCCAATCGACCACGACGACGTGCAGCCGCGGGCCGGTCCATTGCATCATGGCGACCGCGATCTTGGGCGTACCGAGCGAGCGGATCGAAGCGAGCACCCGGGGGCTGCGGAACGCGGCGGCGTAGCCGCGCTTCTGCAATTCGAAGCGATGATTATCGACGCTGCCGGAGGCGTCGACCGCAAGCACCAGCGCCAGCGAAACTTCGGCGTCAAGCGCCGGCGGCGGCGACTGCGCCCGCGCCGGACCGAGCAACGCCGCGACGGCGGCGACGATGCAGAGTGCGGATCTGAAACTCACGCACTGAGCCGCGGCACCAGCCGCGCGGCATTGCCGCTCATGATCGCCGCGAGATCGGACGCCGGCAGACTGAGCTGTTTCAGATTGTCGATCTGATTGAGCGGGAAGTACGGATAGTCGGTGCCGTAGGTGATCTGTGACACCGGCACGAGCTTCATCAGCGCCGCCATCGCCGCCGGATGGGTGGCGTTGGCGGTGTCGTAGTTGAGCCGGCGCAGCGTCGCTTCGATACCGTCCGGCGCAAAGCCGTTCGCGGCGCGGGCGCGCTGGTCGTAGAAC
>JASHQO010000295.1 GCA_030039105.1 Xanthobacteraceae bacterium | reverse complement strand
GTTCGAGGCCGGCGTGAAAGCCGCCGCGCCGCTGTTCAAGCGCGCCAAGGGCTGCCACGGCATGGAATTGCAGCGCTCGATCGAGAAGCCGTCGCGCTATCGCCTGTTCGTCAAATGGGCGACGGTGGAGAGCCACACCGCCGACTTCCGCGGCTCGGCCGATTTCCAGGAATGGCGCAAGCTCGTCGGCCACTGCTTCGCTTCGCCGCCCGAGGTCGAGCACGTCAGCGAAGTGGTGAAAGGATTCTAAGGAGAGCGTTTCCCGGGCGCAGCGCAGCACGAAGCGGTGCGCTGTAGACCCGGGATCGTCGCGAACTCGGAGCGAAGCAGTGCCGAACATGCGAAGGTCCCGGATCAGCGGTGCACTACTTCGTGCTGCGCCGCATCCGGGATACGCCGCGCAGCGGCGATTATCCGGCAGTTGCCCGGCACAAGGCCGGGCATGACGGACACAGGGGGCGCCCCGCGCGCTTCCCTCGCCGCCGGACTCGACCCATATTGGGGCCATGGCGAAGCGTCCGACGCGCGATCCCGCAAAGCATTCGAAGAAAGACCCGGCCAAGCCGACCCGCGCCAAGGCGGCGCGGCCGGAGGTGCCGGCGCTCGATCCGAAGCTTGCCGACCTGCTCAATCCCGGAATCGGCCAGGGCACCGCGGGGCTCGGCTCGCAGACCGGCCTGCAACCGCCGCCGGACAATTCGTTCGACCGCCGCGCCGATTTCGCCGCGGCGCATCGGGCGCGCAAATCGACCCAGGGCAAAGTGATCGACGCGCAATCGCCGGACGGCTTGGGTGAACGCCCACAGTCCGGCTACGTTGCCAAGGCGCCGGGCGAGGTCGATCCGGAACTCGCGGCGGCGCTCGGCTATGGCGACAGCGATCCGACCAAATCGCTGACCGGTCCGCCGCCCGATAACGGCACGGAGCTCGACGAGATTTTCCAGTCGCAACGCGAGAAGCGGCGGCGGCCGGCGCTGCAGCCGGTGACGCTCGGCGTCACCGCCTCGATGCAGGCGCTGGAGACGCTGCTGCGCGAGGGCCGCCAGGAATTCCGCGACCGGAACCAGGTCTGGACGCCGCACCGGCCGCCGCGGCCGGACAAATCCGAAGGCGGCAAGCGCTTCGTCGTCAAATCCGACTTCGACGCCAGGGGCGACCAGCCGCAGGCGATCGCCGACCTGGTCGAAGGCGTAGAGCGCAACGACCGCACCCAGGTGCTGCTCGGCGTCACCGGCTCGGGCAAGACCTTCACCATGGCCAAGGTGATCGAGCGGACGCAGCGGCCGGCGCTGATTCTGGCGCCGAACAAGACGCTCGCGGCCCAGCTCTACGGCGAGTTCAAGAGCTTCTTTCCCGACAACGCCGTCGAATATTTCGTGTCGTATTACGACTACTACCAGCCGGAAGCCTATATCCCACGCACCGACACCTATATCGAGAAGGATTCCTCGATCAACGAGCAGATCGACCGCATGCGCCACGCCGCGACGCGGGCGCTGCTGGAGCGCGACGACGTCGTCATCGTCGCCTCGGTATCGTGCATCTACGGTATCGGCTCGGTCGAGACCTACTCGGCGATGACGTTCTCGATCAAGCGCGGCGCGCGGCTCAACCAGCGGCAATTGCTCGCCGACCTGGTGGCGCTGCAATACAAGCGCACCGCCGGCGATTTCCATCGCGGCTCGTTCCGGGCGCGCGGCGACGCCATCGAGATTTTTCCGGCGCACTACGAGGACCGCGCCTGGCGGGTATCGCTGTTCGGCGACGAGGTGGAGGCGATCCACGAATTCGATCCGCTCACCGGCCAAAAGACCGACGAGCTGGAATTCGTCAAGATCTACGCCAACTCGCACTACGTGACGCCGCGGCCGACGCTGATCCAGGCGATCGACGGCATCAAGTTCGAGCTGCGGCAGCGGCTGCAACAGCTCAACGCCACCGGGCGGCTGCTCGAGGCGCAGCGGCTCGAGCAGCGCACGCTGTACGACCTCGAAATGATGGAGGCGACCGGCTCCTGCGCCGGCATCGAGAACTATTCGCGCTATCTCACCGGGCACAAGCCGGGCGAGCCGCCGCCGACCCTGTTCGAGTACGTGCCCGACAACGCCCTCGTCTTCGTCGACGAGAGCCACGTCACCGTGCCGCAGCTCGGCGGCATGTATCGCGGCGATTTCCGACGCAAGGCGACGCTGGCCGAATACGGCTTCCGCCTGCCCTCGTGCATGGACAACCGGCCGCTGCGCTTCGAGGAATGGGACGCGATGCGGCCGCAAACCACCTGCGTGTCGGCGACGCCGGGGCCGTGGGAGCTCAATGAAACCGGCGGCGTGTTCACCGAGCAGGTGATCCGCCCGACCGGGCTGATCGATCCGCCGGTCGACGTGCGGCCGGCGCGGCTGCAGGTCGACGACCTGGTCGGCGAAGTGCGGCAAGTGGCGCAGCGCGGCCACCGCTCACTCATCACCGTGCTGACCAAGCGCATGGCCGAGGATTTGACCGAATACCTGCACGAGCAGGGCATTCGCGTCAGGTACATGCATTCCGACATCGACACCATCGAGCGCATCGAGATCATCCGCGATTTGCGGCTCGGCGCCTTCGACGCGCTGGTCGGCATCAACCTGCTGCGCGAGGGCCTCGATATTCCCGAATGCGCCCTGGTCGCCATCCTCGACGCCGACAAGGAAGGCTTTCTGCGCAGCGAGACTTCTCTCGTGCAGACCATCGGCCGCACCGCGCGCAATGTCGACGGCCGCGTCATTCTTTATGCCGACACCGTCACCGGCTCGATGGAGCGCGCCATGGCCGAGACGTTGCGGCGGCGCGAGAAGCAGGAGGCCTACAACGTGGCGAACGGCATCACGCCGGAGAGCGTGCGCAAGGGCATCGCCGACATTCTGGACAGCGTCTACGAGCGCGACCACGTGCTGATCTCGACCGGCACCGGCGCCGCCGGCGGCGAGTTCGAGGACGCCGCCACCATCGGCCACAATTTCGAGGCGGTGATCGCCGACATGGAAGCGCGCATGCGCGCCGCCGCCGCCGACCTCGACTTCGAGGAAGCGGCGCGGCTGCGCGACGAGGTCAAGCGCTTGCGCGCCACCGAGCTGGCCGTGACCGACGACCCGACGGCAAAGCTCCTGCCCTCCCCTGCAGCGGGAGGGCCCGCGCGCAACGCGCGCGGCGGTGGGGCGGCGCGCACCGCCGCGCGCCCGCACAAGCCCGCTCTCGACGAAATGGGCATCGCGCTTTACCACGAAGTCTCGCCGCACCGCGGCGCCAAGCGTGACGCCCCGCGCAAGCCGAACCTCGACGAAATGGGTCCGGGCGTGGAGTCGATCCCGGGCAAGCGCGACAGCCAACAGGCGGCGAGCGCCGCAGGCGCGGCAGGGACGCAAAAAAACGGCCCGCGCTCGACGCTGGGCAAGCCCGGCATGCGCGGCGGCTGGAAGCCACGGAAAAGATAAATTCCCTCCGCCACCCGGGCCGCGCTTGCGCGCGCCCGCGTGCAAGCTTGTCGGCGAGAGATTAAGGGTGAGGGTCGGGAGAAAAATCTCCATCTTCGACGATTGATAGCCGCCAGCGCGATTGGGGCGCACATGATGACTTTAATGCCCGGTGGTGTGCGAGCGGATTCATTTTAGCTCTCTTCCAGGCGCGCAAGGGGACGAGAAAAACAAAGTCGCGCGCCATCACAGTCCACGCTGCGGAATCGCGGCAAATGAGCCGACTATTCTAGCATGAAACGTCCGTGGCGGTAACGATTTGTTAAGGTTTCCAACTGCTGATCGTCGCGGGGTGGTGCGATGGATCATAGCTTGTCAAGCCAAGCGCGGAAGTCAGGCGACAGATATCCTCGCAAGCCTGCGATTCGTCTCGAACTACAGGACGCGTTTGTCTTCCTGTCGGAACTCAAACCAGGTTCCGTTGACCTCATTGTATCGTCACCACCTTATTGCATGGGCAGGGAATACGACACTTCAGGCCGCGTCGAGGACTTCATCGCCGACCATGAAAAATTGGCTCCCCTGTTAGTCAATGCGCTGAAGGCTCGTGGAAGCTTATGCTGGCAAGTTGGACATCACGTACGTAGCGGCGTCGTTGTCCCACTTGATGCGGTTGTCTACCAAATCTTCTCCAGGCAACCCGGCTTATCGCTCCGAAATCGAATTATTTGGACCTTTGGACACGGCGTACACGCAAGTCGTCGCTTTAGTGGCCGCCACGAGACGATTCTTTGGTTCACCAAAGGCGAAAATTACGAATTCAACCTCGATGCAGTAAGAATTCCTCAGAAATATCCTGGAAAGCGGTATTATAAAGGTCCTAACAAAGGTGATTTTAGCGGCAATCCGCTCGGTAAGAACCCCTCCGATGTCTGGGAAATTCCAAACGTCAAATCGCGCCACGTGGAAAAGACCGACCACCCCTGCCAATTTCCAGTTGCATTGGTGCAGCGACTTGTTAGAGCATTGACCAAGCCGGGCGAACTGGTGGTCGATCCTTTCATGGGCTCGGGGTCGTCTGCTGTAGCTGCGGCGCTCGAAGCTCGCCGCTTCTCCGGCTGCGATATCAAGAAGGAATACATCACGATAGCCCGCACACGGGTAGCTGCAATTGAAGCGGGAAAGGAAGTATACCGACCAGCAGACCGACCAATCTACCAACCTTCTGGTAGAGATGCTGTGTCCAAACGCCCGCCTCATTTCACGAGTCTAAGATGACTAGGATCGAACATACAGGTGCCAAGAAAGCAAAAATTACAAAGGATATCGAAGTGCCTTGCTTCGAATTCACGCAGGGCAAATATAAGCTTTATGCCTTCATTCTCGACGCCAAGACTGCTTGGCAGACTTTCTCAATTAGCAGAATGACGGACGACCAGAAGGACGAGGATTTTGGCTATCAGAGAATTCTGTCGCCGGCTCGATTGTCGAACATAACAAGGTATATAACCAGCGGAAAGCCGATCCCGAACAGCATACTAGTTAGCCTCGATGATGCCACTTACCACGCCGCTACCAAGACGCTCAAGATTCCTAAAGGCACCGATGTCGCCTGGGTCATCGATGGGCAACACAGACTCGCTGGCGCATTTCAAGCTGCCGAAGCTCACCACAACATTTTGTTATTGGTCGTCGCTTTCATCGGACTTACTGAAAAAGAACAGGTCGAGCAGTTTATAACAATTAACGATGAGGCCCGCGGCGTACCACGGTCGATTCTATTAGACCTGAATCGCCGCCTCTCGTTTGCAAAAACGGAAAAAGCGGAATCAGAAGACCGTGCGAGCGACATCGGCAACGCACTTCGCCGCGATCCAGATTCTGTATTTTTCAATAGAATAACGATCGTCGAGGGTCCTAAAACGGGTCAACTTTCGCTCGGAAATTTCGTTCGCAAGGTTTCGCCTATTGTTCACCCGTCGAAGGGTATCCTTCGCACACGATCGCTGCTCGAGCAAACAAAAATCATAGACAATTACTTTACGGCCTTTCGCGACGTATTTCCGAGCGAGTGGCGCAAAGTCGATAATATATTCCTCAAGACTATCGGATTTGGCGCCTTGATGAACGCGTTTGAAGAAGTGTACATCAGAACGCGAGACATGTACGCCGGCTTCCGTGTGACCGACGTTGGAAAGCTCCTTAAACTAATAATTGGTTTCGACTTCGGCGCCTGGGCCCAATATGGGACGGGTAATAAGGCCGAGCAGGATGCAGGCAAAGACTTGCGAGAGGAAATTGCGCGAGCAGCAGATAATATTAAAAACAAACCCGACGCTTTGCCGCTCTGACGTAATCAGATGTCCTGGGAGCGAAAGTTCAGCAATATCGGAGCTCGAAGCTTCGATGAAATATTGGCTTTTTGGGCGCGGCGATCTCCTGTGGGCATTGAAATAGCTCATGGCCGATTGGCGGAACATATCGAACACGTTGCCGGCAACAATCCGTTGCCGACCGACGGCGTGCAATTTGTTGGCCCGATCGAATCACGAACCCTCCTTTCTGAATTGTATTGAGGCATCGC
>JASHQO010000294.1 GCA_030039105.1 Xanthobacteraceae bacterium | reverse complement strand
GCGTGGCGGAATTCGCGGCGTTGCAACGCCAATTCATCGCGGCCCCATTGCGCCATATTCCAGTCCTCGTCGACGTGAGCGGCCTGCCAGGCCGCGTCGGCGGCGAGCGCGCCGCGCGTCATGGCGAGCGCAACCAACGCCGAGCCTGTCAGAGTCGTGATCGAGTGCGCTGCGCCAAGCCGCCACGGCTGGTCTGGAATGGCCGCGGCCGCCGCCGCCACGGCGGCCTCGGGCTGGGCCACGTGGACGACGCCCTGGGTGGTCCTGAAGTCGGCGCCGAGCGCCTGGCGGGCCCAGGCCAGGATCGGCTCCCAGTGGCGGCTCTGGCGCTCCACCAGCCCTTCCGGCGCTTGGGCGCGATAGAGCAGGAGATCCGAGGCGAGGTACTTGGCAATCTCAGCCGCGACCGGCTGTGGCGCCGCGGCGACGCCATCGATGATGGCGTTGGCGAGCCGGGTCAGCGGCATCTTGGCCGGGTCGATAATGCCCTCCTGGGCCTGCCACTCGGATGCGATCGCGGCACCGAGCGGCGCGGTCGGTGCCGCCAGCACCCGGCGTGCCGGCGTTCGAACCGGCTTATCGTCGAGCAATATGGCGTGGCCTTCGGCCGTGCACGCTGTCGTCGCCCGCGCGTAGAAACGCCGTGCCAGCGCCGTCCGCGTGGCGCGCCGCGCCGCCGCCATCGGATCGTCTACTGAGGCATTCTCAAACGGTTCGCGCATGCGCCCTTAGATCATGGTGGCGCGGGGCCGCTCAAGTCACGCAGCTACGATAATTTATCATTTATCTTCAAATAGTTACGTCATGACCGCAAAAACCTGGTGGCCGGTGCTGCCGAAACCTTGCCGAATGTTCATCCCAATCGCGCCGTTGTTAAGGACCACCGCTGACAAAACCTTGTTATAACAAGCAGAAGCGGTAGTAATCGGTACCCCTCTCGACTAATATCCGCGCCCGGATTCGGCTACGGGGGCCGCCGTTGAGGGAAAAAGCCTAGTCCACGCAGCAGCGTGCTTACCGCCAGTAAGAGCGGGTGCTGCGGGCGAAAGGAGTCAATGAAACCCACCGACATTTCGGCCCCGGACTATTTCCACAAGGTGGTGGATTGTCAGTGGGCCTGCCCGGCGCACACGCCGGTTCCGGAATACATCCGTTTGATCGCCGCTGGTCGCTACAGCGACGCCTACATGATCAACTGGGAATCCAACGTGTTTCCCGGAATTCTGGGCCGCACCTGCGACCGGCCGTGCGAGCCGGCTTGCCGGCGCGGCCGCGTCGAGAAGGAGCCGGTGGCGATCTGCCGGCTCAAGCGTGTCGCCGCCGACTTCAAGGACGACATCAAGAGTCGCCTGCCGAAGACGCCGGCGCTGAAGAACGGCAAGCGCATCGCGCTCGTGGGCGGCGGCCCGGCCTCGCTGGCGGTGGCGCGGGACTTGGCCCCGATGGGCTACGAATGCGTCGTGTTCGACCAGGATGCAAAATCCGGCGGCATGATGCGGACGCAAATTCCAAAGTTCCGCTTGCCGGAAAGCGTGATCGACGAGGAGTGCAATTACATCCTCGATCTCGGCATCGAGTTCGTCGGCAACAAGCGCATCGACAGTCTAAAAGCGCTGCTCGCCGAGAATTTCGACGCGATCTTCGTCGGCTGCGGCGCGCCGCGCGGCCGCGACCTCGACATCCCCGGCCGCAAGGAAGCGGCCAACAACATCCATATCGGCATCGACTGGCTGTCCAACGTCTCGTTCGGCCACATCAACGCGATCGGCAAGCGAGTCATCGTGCTCGGCGGCGGCAACACCGCCATGGATTGTTGCCGCTCGTCGCGCCGGCTCGGCGGCGAAGACGTCAAGGTGATCGTGCGCTCGGGCTTTGAGGAAATGAAGGCGTCCCCCTGGGAAAAGGAGGACGCCTTGCACGAGGACATTCCGATCTTCAATTTCCTGGTGCCGAAGGAATTCACCCACGACAATGGCAAGCTTACCGGCGTTACCTTCGAGAAGGTCAAAGCGGTGCGCGATGCCAAGGGCCGCCGCGATTTGGTGCCGACCGGCGAGCCTGAGCAGCATTTCGCTTGCGACGATGTGCTGGTCGCGGTCGGCCAGGAAAACGCATTCCCCTGGATCGAACGCGACGTCGGCATCGAGTTCGACAAGTGGGACATGCCAAAGGTCGATTCCAAGACCATGGCGTCGACCCATCCGAAGGTCTTTTTCGGCGGCGATGCCGCGTTCGGGCCGAAGAACATCATCTGGGCGGTGGCGCACGGCCATGAGGCCGCGATCTCGATCGACAAATTCTGCCACGATGAAGACATCAACGACCGCCCTGCCCCTCAGGTCAAAGTGACCAGCCAGAAGATGGGCATTCACGAGTGGTCCTACGACAACGAGATTGCGCCGGATAAGCGCTACAGGGTGCCGCACCGCGACAAGGTGGTGGCGTTGCGCGACATCAAGGCCGAGGTCGAACTCGGCTATGACGTCGAGCTCGCGTTGAGGGAGGCCGAACGCTGCCTGAACTGCGACGTGCAGACCGTGTTCGCCGGCCAGCTCTGCATCGAGTGCGACGCCTGCGTCGACATTTGCCCGATGGACTGCATCACCTTCACCGCAAACGGCGAACAAGCTGATCTGCGCACGCGCCTGCAGGCGCCGGCCAAGAACCTGACCCAGGATCTCTATGTCGGCGATAGCCTCAAAACCGGCCGCGTCATGGTGAAGGACGAAGACGTCTGCCTGCACTGCGGCCTGTGCGCCGAACGCTGCCCCACCGGAGCGTGGGACATGCAGAAATATCTCATCGACATGACTCACGCGGAACAAGCATGCCAACGCCACGCCCGATCAGCAGCGTAAACGACTTCGTCGTCCGCTTCGCCAACGTCAACGGTTCCGGTTCAGCCAGCGCCAACGAGTTGTTTGCCCGCTCGATCCTGCGCATGGGCGTGCCGGTATCGCCGCGCAACATTTTCCCGTCGAACATCCAGGGCCTGCCGACTTGGTACGAGGTCCGGGTCTCGGAGGCCGGCCATCTCGGCGCCCGCGGCGGCATCGACATGATGGTCGCGATGAACCCGCAGACCTGGGACAAGGATGTCGCGTCCATCGAGCCGGGCGGCTATCTGCTCTACGATTCCACGAAGCCGATGCCGAAGTCCAAGTTCCGCGACGACATCACCGTCATCGGCGTGCCGCTCACCGCCATCACCAATTCCACGTACACCGATCCGCGGCAGCGCCAGTTGTTCAAGAACATCATCTATCTCGGCGCGCTGTCGGCGCTGCTCGACATCGATCCCAAGGTGATCGAGCAGTTGATCGGCGAGCAGTACAAGGGCAAGGAGAAGCTGCTCTCCTCCAACGTCCATGCGCTCCATCTCGGCCGCGACTATGCGCTGCAGAACCTGAAATGCCCGATCGGCTTGCGCCTGCAGAAGGCCGACAAGGTCGGCGACCGCATCTTCATCGAGGGCAATTCGGCCGCGGCATTGGGCGCGGTCTACGGCGGCGCCACGGTCTGCGCCTGGTATCCGATCACGCCGTCGTCGTCGCTCGCCGACGCTTTCACCGGCCACTGCAAGCGGCTGCGCCACGACCCGGAGACCAAGAAGGCGAAATACGCCATCGTCCAGGGCGAGGATGAGCTCGCCTCCATCGGCATCGTCATCGGTGCCGGTTGGAACGGGGCGCGCGCCTTCACCGCGACGTCCGGCCCCGGCATCTCGCTGATGCAGGAATTCATCGGGCTGTCCTACTTCGCCGAAATTCCCGCGGTGATCATGGACGTGCAGCGCGCCGGCCCTTCGACCGGCATGCCGACGCGCACCCAGCAATGCGATATCATCAGCGCCGCTTACGCCTCCCATGGCGACACCAAGCATGTGCTGCTGTTCCCGGAAGATCCAGCCGAGGCCTTTGAGATGGCGGCTCAGGCGTTCGATCTCGCCGACCGGCTGCAGACCGCCATCTTCCTCATGCTCGACCTCGACATCGGCATGAACCACCGGCTGTGCCGTCCGCTGAAGTGGGACGACGCCAAGCAATACGACCGCGGCAAGATCATGACCGCCGAGATGCTCGACGACGGCCGCGATTTCGGCCGCTATCTCGACGTCGACGGCGACGGCATCCCGTTCCGCACCTATCCGGGCACGCACCCGACCAAGGGCTCGTTCTTCACCCGCGGCACCTCGCGCGATCGTTACGCGCGCTACACCGAAGAAGGACCGGCCTATCAGGACAACATGCAGCGACTGCTGCGAAAGTTCGAGACCGCCAAGGACCTGGTGCCCCGGCCGCTGCAAGCCAACGCAGCCAAGCCGACCAAATACGGCGTCATCTATTTCGGCTCGACCGCGCCGGCCATGGACGAGGCGATCGGCATGCTGGAATCGCGCGGCCATCAGCTCGACCGGCTACGGCTGCGCGCCTTCCCGTTCCATTCCAGCGTGCCGAGCTTCATCGCCGAGCACGACTTCGTCTATGTGGTCGAGCAGAATCGCGACAGCCAGCTACGCTCGCTCATCGTCAATGAGCTCAGCATCGATCCGGTGCGATTGGTGCCGATCGTGCACTACGACGGCACACCGATCACCGCCCGTTTCATCGCCAAGGCCATCGGCGACCATCTTGACCAACTCAAAGTGACGCCGCTGCGGAAAGTCGTATCATGACCTACGTCGTCAAGCCGAAATTCCACCATCCCGAGCTGCCGAAGAACGACCTCGGCTACACGCATCGCGACTACGAAGGCAAGATTTCGACGTTGTGCGCCGGCTGCGGCCACGATTCCATCACCGGTGCCATCATCGAAGCCTGCTTCAAGCTTGCGATCGAGCCGCACCGGGTGGCAAAGATTTCCGGCATCGGCTGCTCGTCGAAGACGCCCGATTACTTCCTCGGCAATTCGCACGGCTTCAATTCGGTGCACGGCCGCATGCCGTCGGTGCTGACCGGGGCCAATCTCGCCAACCGCGACCTGATCTATCTCGGCGTGTCCGGCGACGGCGACAGCGCCTCGATCGGCTTCGGCCAATTCGCCCATTCGATCCGCCGCGGCGTGAATATGACGTATATCGTCGAGAATAACGGCGTGTACGGCCTGACCAAGGGCCAATTCTCGGCCACCGCCGACCGCGGCTCGAAGTCCAAGCGCGGCGTCACCAATACCGACAGCGCCATCGACCTCGTCGGCATCGCGCTGCAGCTCGGCGCCAGCTTCGTGGCGCGCAGCTTTTCGGGCGACAAGACCCAACTCGTGCCGATCATCGAAGCGGCGATCAAGCACAACGGCGCATCTTTTATCGACGTGATCTCGCCCTGCGTCGCCTTCAACAATCACACCGGCTCCACCAAAAGCTTCGATTACGTTCGCGAGCACAATGAGGCAGTGAACCGCCTTGACGTCATCACCGGCCGGGCGCCGATCACGGTCGACTATGCGCCAGGCACGGTGCAGGTGGTCGAGCAGCACGACGGCACCAAGCTTGCGCTGCGCAAAGTCGACGCCGACTATGACGTGCATGACCGCCTTGCTGCCATGGCGTTCCTGCAAAAGCACGCCGCCAAGGGCCAAGTGGTGACCGGGCTCCTTTACGTCGATGCCGACGCCGAGGATTTGCACGCCCACCTCAACACCGTCGCGGCGCCGCTCAATACTTTGGGCGAGAAAGAGCTGTGCCCCGGGACGGCGGCGCTGGAGAAGATCAACGCGGCGCTGCGCTAACGTTCATTGCGAGCGAAGCCAAGCAATACATCGCTGCGGCGCGGCACCGGATTGCTTCGTCGCTTTGCTCCTCAGAATGACGGCTAAAGCATGATCCCGAAAAAGCCGGCCCTCGGACTTGATCCGAGGGTGGAAAACCGGTTTTCGGAGAAGATCGTGCGCAAGCAAAAGGCTGGAGCGAGATGGCGATTCGACCAAAGCTCATCCCGCTTTAGTCCTCCGGCGCCTCCTCGATAGGATCGTAGCGCTTGGCATCGAGGCCGAGCAGATTCCAAGACTGCTGCATGTGCGGCGGCAACGGCGCGGTAACGTCGATCGTGCCGCCGCGCGGATGCGGCACGGCAATGCGCCGCGCCACGAGATGCAGCCGGTTCTGCATGCCGCCGGGCAGCTCCCAGTTCTCGCGCGAAAAATATTTCGGATCGCCGACGATCGGATGATTGATGTGCGCCATATGGGCGCGCAGTTGGTGCGTGCGCCCGGTCACGGGTTTCAGCGACAACCAAGCCAGCAGCGGCCCTGCGGTCTCGACCACCGCGTAATAGGTGACGGCGTGGCTCGCGCCCTTGTCGCCGTGCCGGGCAATGCGCATGACCGACTCGTCCTCGCGCTCATCCTTGGCGAGGAAAGTCGAAATGCGGCCCTGCTGGACCTTGGGCACGCCGGCCACCAAGGCCCAATAGATTTTCCGCGCCGCGCGCGAGCGGAAGGTCTGCGCCAAAGCCGAGGCGGCAAAGCGGGTCTTGGCGACCAGGAGGCAGCCGGCGGTGTCCTTGTCGAGCCGATGCACCAGGCGCGGCCGCTGGCCGTGGGCGTCGCGCAGCACCTCGAGCATGCCGTCCAGATGACGCGTGGTGCCGGAGCCGCCCTGGACCGCAAGCCCCATCGGCTTGTTGAGCACCATCACGTCGGCGTCCTCGTAGAGCGTGATCGATTTGAGGAACGCAAGCGTCTTCTCGTCAGCCGCGCTGCCGGGCGCGCGCGGCTTCGGCTGATCGAGCCGCAGCGGCGGAATGCGCACGGTCTGCCCGGCTTCCAGGCGGCTCTTCGGCTGCGTGCGCTTGCCGTTGACCCGGACCTCGCCTTTACGGATTACGCGCTGGATATGGGAAAAACTCAGGCCCGGAAACCGCGCCTCGAGGAAACGGTCAACCCGCATGCCATTTTCGTCTGCGGTGACGGCGGCGTTTTGCACGCCGGTCGGCATCGGCGCCGGCGCATTATCCTGTTTCCCGTCATCCTGAGGTGCGCGGCGAAGCCGTGCCTCGAAGGATGCGGCCGCGGCGCCCGTTTCGTCGCCCTTCGAGGCTCGCACCTCAGGGTGACGGAACGGGCGCCGATGCCGCGGCCCGGCCATTTGCCGTCCGCCGCCCGGCTGGCGCGGCCCGCGGGAGCCTCTCAACGGCTGCTCCGCTCGCGTCGCAGCTTCGCCCAATATTCCAGCCGCTTGCGGATTTCCCGCTCAAAGCCGCGCTCGGGCGGATCGTAGAACTGATGGCGGCCGAGCGCTTCCGGGAAGTAGTCCTGGCCGGAGAACGCTTCCTCGGTGTTGTGGTCGTATTCGTAGCCCGAGCCGTAGCCTTCGCTCTTCATCAGCTTGGTCGGCGCGTTGAGGATGTGCTTGGGCGGCAGCAAGGAACCGGCTTCCTTCGCGGTGCGCATCGCGGCGCCGAAGGCGGTGTAGATGGCGTTCGACTTCGGCGCGGTGGCGACGTAGATCACCGCTTCGGCGATGGCGAGCTCGCCTTCGGGGGAGCCAAGGAAATCGTAAGCCTCCTTCGCCGCGTTGGCGACGACCAGCGCCTGCGGATCGGCGAGGCCGATGTCCTCGACCGCCATGCGCACGATGCGGCGCGCGAGGTATAGCGGGTTCTCCCCGGCATCGAGCATGCGGCAGAGATAGTACAACGCCGCATCCGGGTCTGAGCCGCGCACCGATTTGTGCAGCGCACTGATCAGATTGTAGTGGCCATCCTGCTTTTTGTCGTAAATCGGCGCGCGGCGCTGCACCACGTCCTGCAGCGCGGCAATATCGAAGATTTCGCCGTCGCGGCCGGCGCGCCAGACTTCCTCGGCGAGCGTCAGCGAGGCGCGACCGTCGCCGTCAGCCATACGGATCAGCGCCGCCCGCGCTTCGTCGTCGAGTGGCAGCTTTTTGCCTTCGATCTCCTCGGCCCGCACCAGCAGCTTTTCGATTGCCGCCGCATCGAGCGGTTTGAATACGAGGACGCGGGCACGAGACAGAAGCGGCGCGATCAGCTCGAACGATGGGTTCTCCGTGGTGGCGCCGACCAGCACCACGGTGCCGTCCTCGAGCACCGGCAGGAAAGAATCCTGCTGCGCCCGGTTAAAACGGTGAATCTCGTCGACGAACAGCAGCGTGCCTTGCCCGGTCTCGCGCCGCAGCCGCGCGGCATCGAACACCTTTTTCAGATCGGCGACGCCGGAGAAGATCGCCGATATCTGCTCGAAGTAGAGATCGGTCGCCCGCGCCAACAGCCGTGCCACGGTGGTCTTGCCGGTGCCCGGCGGCCCCCAGAAAATCAGCGAGCCCGGCGAGCGCGTCTCCAGCATGCGCGTGACCGCGCCGTCGGCGCCGAGCAGATGATCCTGGCCGACGACGTCGCCAAGCTTGTCGGGGCGCAGCTTGTCGGCCAGCGGCCGCGGCGCGTCACGATCGAGGCCACCGGCGGCGAATAGACTCGGACCCTTGGGCTTGGAGCGTGCGGCCATCGGCTCATCCGCTGAACATGACCGATATCTGCTGGCCGCCGCGCTCGATGGTGATGCGCCACTGCCGGCTATTGCTGTTCGTGATGCGCTGCAGATCGGCAGATTTCGCGATCTTCTGGTTGTTCACCGAGAGCACGATATCGCCCTTCTGGAAGCCGACCGATTGTGCCGCGGAGCCATCAGCGACGGCCGTGATGACGACGCCTTCGGTCTGCGGGTCGAGCCGCAGTTCGTCAGCCAGCGCCGGCGACAGGTTGGCCACGGTGGCGCCGAGGAACGGTGATTGGCCGCGAATTTCGATCTCGTTGCGCGGCGTGTCCGGCAGGCTCTGCAGCGCTACCGACACCACCATCTCCTTGCCCTGGCGAACCAGCCCGACCTTGGCGGCGCCACCGATCGGCTTTGTGGCGAAGCGGTAGTCGAAGGCGTTGGGATCCTCGATCGCCACGCCGTCGACGGTGACGATCAAGTCGCCGGTTTTGATGCCGGATTTGGCGGCCGGGCCGTCGGCCGCGACGTTGGCGACCAGCGCCCCGCTCGGGCGCTTCAGCCCCAAGCTTTCAGCGATCTCCGGCGTCACCTCCTGCAGCTTGGCTCCGAGCCATGCCCGCTTGACGGTGCTGCTGCCGCTCTCGGCGGAAGCGACGACGACGCGCACCATGTTGGCGGGAATGGCAAAGCCGATGCCCTGGGAGCCGCCGGAGCGCGAATAGATCGCCGAGTTGATACCGACCAGGCGACCGCCGAGGTCGACGAGCGCGCCGCCGGAATTGCCGGGGTTGATGGCGGCGTCGGTCTGGATGAAGAACTGATAATCGGTGATGCCGACCTGGGTGCGCGCCACTGCCGAGACAATGCCATGGGTCACGGTCTGGCCGACGCCGAACGGATCGCCGATCGCCAACACGACGTCGCCGACCTGCAATTCATCGGAATTGGCGAATTCCAGCGTCGGGAAGCGCTCGCTGGCGCCCTTGATGCGCAGCACCGCGAGATCGCTGCGCTGATCCTTGAGCACGATATCGGCGGCGAATTCGCGTTTGTCGGCGAGCGCAACTTTCACTTCGCTGGCGCCCTCGATGACGTGGTAGTTCGTCACCACCAGGCCGGATGCGTCGACCAGCACACCCGAGCCGAGCGAGCGCTCGACCTGCTCGCGCGGCATGCCGCCGCCGAAGAACTGGCGAAAGAACGGATCCGCCATGAGCGGATTGTTGTTGGCGACGACGCGGGCGGCATAGACGTTGACCACCGCCGGCGCCACGCGCTGCACCACCGGAGCAAACGAAAGCTGGAGCTGCGCCACCGAGGCCGGGACTTGCCGCTCCTGCGCGGAGACGGCCTGCGGCAGCGCTGCGAACAGGCCGCAGGCAAACGCCGGCGCGAGCAAAATCGGCAAACGCAGCATGCAGAACCTCGATTCGATGCGCTTTCATATACGCACCCGACCGAGGCTTTAGAAGGGCGTTTTTGACCCCCGATCTACTCCTTCGGCGGCACCGTCCGCACCCAGGCGATCACCGCATCGAGGTCGGCGTCGGTCATATGGGCATAGTACTGATAGCCCATCGGTCCATTGAGCTTCTTGCCGTCCTTGTCGATGCCTTGGGTGATGGCGCGCTTGACCTCGGCATCGGTCCAATCGCCGATGCCCTTGGTCTTGCTCGACGTGATGTTGCGCGAGACCGAGACGCCCCACGGCCCGGGGAATTCCATGCCGCCGCGGCCCATATCGGCGCTCCAGTGGTGCTGGCCCTTCACCAGCGGAGTGTGGCATTCCATGCAGTGGCCGATGGTGGCGAGATAGAAGCCG
>JASHQO010000293.1 GCA_030039105.1 Xanthobacteraceae bacterium | reverse complement strand
AGCGGGGAAAGGGGGACCGCGCGTAGCGCGGTGGAAGGGGCGCGGGACTCAACAATTCTCCTTCGACGCGAGTGCAGCGTCGAGGCCGGCGCCCCTCTACCATGCTTCGCATGGTCCCCCTCCCCCGCTGTACGCGGGGGAGGAAAATAAAGGAGAACTGACGTGAACAAGTTCGGCATCGGTCAGCCTGTGCCCCGGGTCGAGGACCCCCGCTTCATCACCGGCCGCGGCCGCTATGTCGACGATTTCGAGCTGCCGCATCAGGCTTACGGCGTGGTGGTGATGTCGCCGCACGCGCATGCGCGCATCAAGGGCATCGACACCACGAAGGCGAAGGCGGCCGACGGCGTGCTCGCGGTGCTGACCGGCGCCGATGTCAAAGCCGACGGGCTCGGCCCGCTGGCGCCGCCGATGCCCGAGGACATGGGCGGACCGAAGGGATTTCGCTCGCCGCTCAGCATTCTCGCCATCGACAAGGTGCGCTCGGTCGGCGAGCGCGTCGCCTTCGTCATCGCCGAGACGCAAGCGCAGGCGCGCAACGCCGCTGAATTGATCGAATTCGACTACCAGCCGCTACCGGCGGTCATCGCCAGCGAAGACGCGGTCAAGCCCGGCGCGCCGGCGGTGTGGGACGAAGCGCCGAACAACATCGCCTTCACCTTGATGATGGGCAACAAGGACGCGACCGACGCCGCCTTCGCCAACGCCAAGCACGCGGTCACGCTGAAGCTGAACAATTCCCGCATCACCGCCAATTCGATCGAGACGCGCGCTGCGATCGGGCACTATCATCCCGATGCCGACAGCTACACGCTCTACTCCACCTCGCAGAATCCGCACGGCACCCGCTCATCGGTCGCCGGCCAGGTGCTGCGCATCCCCGAGACGAAGCTGCGCGTCATCTCGCCCGACGTCGGCGGCGGCTTCGGCATGAAGCACGGCGGCTATCCGGAAGATGCGTTGGTGGTGTGGGCGTCGCGCAAGGTCGGCGGCCGGCCGGTGAAATGGGTATCGACGCGCTCGGAGGCGTTGCTCGGCGACTCCCAAGGCCGCGACCAGATCGTCACCGGCGAGCTCGCCCTCGACGAGCGCGGCAAGGTTCTGGGCTTACGCGTCAATGCGCTGCACGCCATGGGCTCGCACGTGTTCGGTGCCGCCATGGTGGTGCCGCTGTTCGCCATGCGGCTTGCGCCCGGCGTCTATCAGATCCCGGCGGTGCATTGCGTCGGCAAGGCGGTGTTCACCAACACCATTCCGTTGGCGCCGTATCGCGGCGCCGGCCGCCCCGAGGCGACCTATCTGATCGAGCAACTGCTCGATCGCGCCGCCAAAGTCGTCGGCATCGACGCGGTCGAGATCAGGCGGCGCAATTTCATTCCCGCCGCCGCCATGCCGCACAAGATCCAGACCGGCATCACCTACGACTCCGGCGATTTCGTCCACGTCATGGACGAATGCCTGAAGATCGCCGATTGGAGCGGCTTCGCCAAACGCGCCGCGGAGTCGAAGAAGCACGGCAAGCTGCGCGGCCGCGGCATCGGCTACTTCCTCGAAGAGGCCGCCGTGTTCAACGACCGCATGGTGCTGCGCTTCGATCCGAGCGGCATGCTCACCATCTTGGCCGGCACCCATTCCCACGGCCAGGGCCACGCCACCGTCTATGCGCAGATGGTGACCGAATGGCTCGGCGTGCCGTTCGAGAACATCCGCTTTGTCCAAGGCGACACCGACGCGGTGCCGATCGGCCGCGGCTCGTACGGCTCGCGCAGCATGCATGTCGGCGGCAACGCGCTGAAAAAGGCGGCCGACACCATCGTCGAGAAGGCCAAGCCCATGGCGGCGATGATGATGGAAGCCGCCGTCGGCGACATCGAGTTCAAGGACGGCTCGTTCCGCATCGTCGGCACCGACCGTGCGATGAAGCTTACCGACGTGGCGAAGGCGTTCTACCGCCCGGCGATGCTGCCGCCGCAGTTCGACGTTGGCCTCGAAGCGTCCGGCACCTTCGCCGCCGAGCCGCCGAATTATCCGAACGGCTGCCACGTCTGCGAGGTCGAGATCGATCCGGAGACCGGCGTGGTCACTCTGGCGCGCTATGCCGCGGTCGACGACGTCGGCCGGATCATGAATCACCTCCTGTGCGAGGGCCAGATCCACGGCGGCGTGGCGCAGGGCGTCGGCCAGGCGCTGATGGAAGCCATCGTGTTCGACGCCGACGGCCAGCTCCTCACCGGCAGCTTCCAGGATTACGCCATGCCGCGCGCCGAGGACTTTCCCGACCTCACCTCGGAGCTGACCGAAGTGCCGGCCCGCACCAACCCGCTCGGCGTCAAGGGCGCCGGCGAAGCCGGCGCGACGGGCGCTCCGCCGGCGGTGATCGGCGCAATCCTGGATGCGCTCAACCCGCTCGGCATCGAGCACATCGACATGCCGGCCACGCCGGCACGGGTGTGGGCGGCGATTCAGGCGCAGGCGATCAAGGCGGCAGCGGAGTGACTATTTTCTGTCCGCCCCCGCGAGGGGGAGCGGAAAGTGTCATTGCACCTTCAAGCCCATCAAATTCGCAATGAGGTTGCGCTGAATCTGCGACGTCCCCGCCGCGATGGTGGCGGCGCGGGAGTCGCGGAAGTGGCGCTCCATGTCGAACTCGGATGAATAGCCGAAGCCGCCGAGCACCTGCATGCCAAGGCTTGCGATCTTCACGTAGGTTTCCGACGTGAACAGCTTCGCCATGGTGATTTCGCGCAGCGCGTCCTGGCCGTTGGAGACCATCCAGGCGGCGCGCCACATCAGCGTGCGCGCGGCTTCGACCTCGGTCTGCATGTCGGCGAGCATGTGGGCGATGGCCTGGTTGGTGCCGATCGGGCGGCCGAATTGCTTGCGGTCCTTGGCGTATTGCACGGCGAGGTCGACGACGCCTTGGGCGGCGCCGACATTCCCGGCCGACGACGTGGCACGCTCGACCTGCAGGCCGGACATCACGCAGTCCCAGCCCTTGTTCTCGCCGCCGATGAGACGATCCGGCGGCACCCGGACCTTGTCGAAAATGAGCTCGTAGGTGCCGGTGGCGCGGCGGCCGAGCATGTCGAGCTTGCGCAGCGTCAGCCCCGGCGTGTCGTTGTCGACCAGGAACAGCGACAGGCCCTGGCGATAATGCGCCTTGGCATCGGTCTTCACATAGAGATTGATGACGTTGTTCTTGGCGCCCGCGGTCGAGGCCCAGAGCTTGCGGCCGTCGATCACCCATTCGTTGCCGTCCTTGACGGCGGCGGTGCGCATGGCGCCGATGTCGGAGCCGGCGTCGGCCTCCGACATCGAGATCGAGAATTTGATGTCACCTTTGAGAAATCTCGGCAGCCAATAGCGCTTCTGCTCCTCCGACGCCATGCGCACGAGATTGAGGCCGCAGAAGATGCCGCCCGTATAGGCCATCACCAGATCGGCGGAGATGCGCGCGATCTCCTCGGCGACGATGACCGTGTCGAGCACGGTGCCGCCGGCGCCGCCGTATTGCTCCGGAAACGGCAGCGCCAACAGGCCGGCCTCGGCGAAGGCCTGGAACAGCTCCTCCGGATAGGTGCGCTCGCGGTCATGCCGGCGCACGTAGTCCGGCGGCGCGTGCTTGTGCAGAAGCTTGCGCACGCTGTCGCGCAACAGGCGCTGCTCTTCGGTGAAGCCGAAATCCATGGTCGCCGTTCCAGAGTGACAAGGGTGTGCGCAGGAAAGTACAATCCCGCAACCGAGGCAACACCGCATTGCAACGCAAGCAATCGGCGAAAGGATGCCCATGAGCGACGCCGGCCAGATGTTTTCCGACGGCAAGGTCTACGAGCGGATGATGGGCCGCTGGAGCAAGCGCGTCGGCGTGCAATTCCTCGACTGGCTCGATGCGCCGAAAGGCCTGAGCTGGCTCGAACTCGGCTGCGGCAACGGCGCTTTCACCGAGGAGCTGATCGCGCACAGCGCGCCGCGCGCGGTATCGGCGATCGATCCGTCGGAGGGCCAGCTCGCCTTCGCCCGCACGCGGCCGGCGGCAAGGCTCGCCGAGTTTCGCCTCGGCGACGCCCAGGCGCTGCCCTTTCCCGACCGGAGCTTCGACGCCGCCGCCATGGCGCTGGCGATCTCTTTCATTCCCGATCCGGCCAAGGCGGTCGCCGAGATGGCGCGCGTGGTCCGGCCGGGCGGCATCATCGCCACCTACATGTGGGACATCCCCGGCGGCGGCCTGCCGCTGGCGCCGGTCGGCCGCGCGTTCAAGGCCATGGGCAAGGAATATTCCCGCACCAGCGACAACGCCTCGCGGCGCGAAGCGATGCAGACGCTGTGGCAGAGCGCCGGCCTGCAAGCGGTCGAAACCCGCGTCATCCGCATCACCGTCAATTTCACGAGCTTCGACGAGTTCTGCGAATCGAGCCTCGTGCCGATCGGGCCGGCCGGGCAAGTGATCGCCAAGATGTCCGCTGCCGAGACCGAGCAGCTCAAGGCGCACTTGCGCGCGCACTTGCCGATCGCCGCCGACGGCAGCATTGCCTATGAAGCGTTCGCCAATGCGGTGAAGGGGCGCGTGCCGTAGCCGGATTGCGCATCGCGCAATCCGCGGACGAATTTTACCGGCAACGCCGCTGCCGGATTTCGCTCCGTTCAATCCGGGCTACGTTCAGCGCATCCCGTCCGGATTGACGGACTGCCGGCCAAGCTGCTGCCACGCCATCGGCGCGCCGGCCTTCTTGGCCGCTTCGGCCGGCGCGAGGCCGTTGTCCCAGCGCGTGGCGATGAAGCGCTGGCCGTTGACGCCGTCGGACGCATTCGAGGCGAGCCAGATCAGCGGTATGACCATCACCTCCGGCTGGATCAGCTTGGAGCGATCCGCTTGCTGGCCGACCGACACCATCCGCGTGTTCGCCGCGCCGCCCGGCACCAGGACGTTGGCGGTGACGCCCGAGCCCTCGAGCTCCTGCGCCAGCGCCAGGAGATGCGCCTCGTTGGCGGCTTTCGATCCGCCGTAGGGCTGCATGCCGCCGCGGTACATCGTATCGAGGCTCGTGGTCACGTTGATGATGCGGCCCCAGCGCTGCTTGAGCATCGCCGGCAGCGCCGCGCGCGCCATCAGGAACGCGGCGACGACGTTGACCTCGATGATGCGGCGAAATTCCGCCGGCGCGACGTCCCAGAATTTGCCGTAGTCCTCGATCTCCGGCGCGCGGAAAAAGCTCAAGCCGATGCCGGCATTGTTGAGGAGAATATCGAGGCGGCCGCAGCGCTCGGTGGCGGCGCGCACGATTTTCGGCGCGCTCTCGTCGCGGGTGACGTCGGCGACGACGCCGATCATGCGCTCGCGGCTACCGCGCGCGTCGGCGGCGCTCTCGGTCTCCTCGAGCACCGGCGCGTCGACCTCGACCGCGACGACGCTGGCGCCGGCGTCGAGCAGGCCGAGCGTCATGACGCGGCCCATGCCGCGCCCGGCGCCGGTGACAATGGCGACTTTTCCGTCAAGCACTCCAGCCATGGCATTTCCTCATTGGACAGTGATGTGACGCTGCTGCACGACCGCGCCGAACGGCTTCGCCGTTGCCGTCCACAGTGCCGTGAATTGCTCCGGCGTGCCGCCGCCGTCGTCGAACGGTACGATGATGTGAGCGGGCCGGTTTGGAAAATCCCGCGCCTGCGCGCCGGACGGTACGGCCCAAAGCGCGACGGCAAGCGCGGCAACTGCCGAAAACTGCCTGCCGATGGCCATGCTTTTCTCCTTTATCGCCGGCATTCGGCCCGCCACGGCGGAACCCGCCCTCTCACCAATAGCCGGTCGTTGGCCTGCCGGCCACGTCCCTCCACGCAGACCTTCAAGGTTGCGCGGCGCCGGCGCGGCGCCTATATTACAGCCACTTTCCTGTCATCCCTGATGACGTGAGGCTTCGCCCGAAGGGCGGGCGGAGCACAGAGGAGATTTACCTATGGCCGTCGCGCCCCTGATGCCGAAAGCAACCGCCGTGTGGCTGGTCGAGAACACCTCGTTGTCGTTCGACCAGATCGCGCAGCTCTGCAACCTGCATACGCTGGAAGTGAAGGCGATCGCCGACGGCGACGCGGCGCAGGGCATCAAGGGGCTCGATCCGATCGGCACCGGGCAATTGACCCGGGAGGAAATTGCGGCCGCCGAGGCCGATCCGAACCACGAGCTGCACCTCGCCGACCCGAAGGTGCGCCTGCCGGAAGCGAAGCCGAAGAAGGGCCCGCGCTACACCCCGGTGTCGCGGCGCCAGGACCGGCCGAACGCGATCCTGTGGCTGGTGCGCAACCATCCCGAGCTCAAGGACAGCCAGATCATGCGGCTGGTCGGCACCACGAAGTCGACCATCCAGGCGATCCGCGAGCGCACCCACTGGAACTCGACCAATCTGTCGCCGCTCGACCCGGTGACGCTCGGTCTTTGCTCGCAGATCGATCTCGACCTCGAAGTGCAGCGCGCCGCCAAGGAGAAGCCGGTCCCGATCGAGGCCCAGGGCGCGACGCTGCTGCCGGCCTCGGTCACCACCGCGCCGAAGGAAGAGTCCGAGGCGGCGCCGGGCGGAGCCAAGAAGAGCGACGAGCTCGACGTCAATGCCGTCTTCGCCAAGCTCAAGCAACTCGGCGGCAAGAACGAATAATTCCTGCCGCCCCGGCGATAGCGGGGGGGGGCAGGCAAGATCAGCCGCGATTGTTCCTTAGCACCACGCACGCTGCGCCGGCGGCCATGAGCTTGCGGCAAAATCCTTCCAGATAATTGCGGTCGTCATCGGCGATGCGGATCTCGTAGCGCGTCGCGCTGCCGAGGCCGGCGGCGCGCGCCCGCAGCACGACCGGCTCGCGGTCGCCGATCAACGCCGCATAGTGCTTCTGCACGCCGCGGAAACTCGCCCAGGCCTTGGCCTCCGACCAATTGGCCGCGAGCTGCATGCCCCAGCGCGGCACGTAACCGGCGATTTTTTGCGCTTGCTGCTTCGGCGCCAAAATCACATTGGCGAGCCGCGTGCACGGCACGCCCTGCGGGATCGTGGTCTCGGACGTCTGCGGCGGCGACGGCGACGCCCACTCGTCCGCGGTCCAGCCGGTGATGATGGCGACGTAATTGCGCGTCTCGCTCGGCAAGGCGCGGCGGCCGGCAAGCCACGCGCTCAGCCGCGTCGGCCCGGCGTTGTAGCCGGCCGCAGCAAGGCCGAGATTGCCGAACGTCTCCTTCAGCTCACGCAGATAGGCCGCCGAATGCTGCAACGCCTCGATCGGATCGAACGGATCGACCAGCCCGCGATAGTCCGACGTCGCCGGCATGAATTGCGCGATGCCTTCGGCGCCCTTGCTGCTGACGGCGAGCGCATTGAAGCGGCTCTCCTGCCAGATCACGCGGGCAAAGAACTCGACCGGCAGTCCGTTCTCCGCCGCGTCCTGCTCGACGGCGCGGCAGATGTCGTCGGGGCTCGGCGGATTGTGCGGGGCTGCGGGTTTCTCGGGCTCGACCGGCGGCGGGGACTGGTTCTGATCAGCGGGCGGAGATTGCGCCCGCAACGAGGTGCCCAACACAAGCAAAGTGCACAGCAGCCATCGTCCGGCAAATCGCATCATGCCGACTAACGTATGAGCTTGGGCGTCGTGCCGCTACGAGCCTACGCCCCGATCCCCTTCCCCTTCAGCGCCGTCCCGATCTCATCCAGGATCGCCGGATCGTCGATCGTCGCTGGCGCGGTCCATGAATCGCCGTCGGCGATCTTCTTGATGGTGCCGCGCAGAATCTTGCCGGAGCGCGTCTTCGGCAGCCGGGCCACGGTGACGGCGAGCTTGAAGGCGGCGACCGGGCCGATCTTGTCGCGGATCAGCGCAACGCATTCCCGCTCGATCTCGCTCGGCGGCCGGTTGACGCCGGCTTTGAGGACGATGAAGCCGCATGGCACTTCGCCCTTGAGCTCGTCCCTGATGCCGAGCACGGCGCATTCGGCGACGTCGGGGTGCGCGGCCAGCACCTCTTCCATGCCGCCGGTGGAGAGGCGGTGGCCGGCGACATTGATGATATCGTCGGTGCGGCCCATGAC
>JASHQO010000292.1 GCA_030039105.1 Xanthobacteraceae bacterium | reverse complement strand
CATAGCGGCAGCACCACAAGCGACAGCAGGGCGGCGATGACGATGATGCGCCGCCGGCCGAATTTCTCCGACATGGCGCCGAACGAGATGCCGCCGATGATGGCGCCGATATTGTAGACGATCGCGATCAAGCCGACCTGGTGCGGCCCCATGTGGTGTTGCACCTGCAGGAACGTCGGGTAGAGATCCTGCGTGCCGTGGCTGAAGAAGTTGAAGGCGGTCATCAGCACCACCGCATAGATGCCGAGCTGCCAGTGCGATCTGACGATCGCCAGCGTGCTGCCGCGCTCGGTGGTCGTCGGCCGCCAGTTCGGCGATTCCGGCACCTTGCGGCGGATGTAGAGGACCAGCAGCGCCGGCACCACGCCGACCATAAACATGCCGCGCCAGCCGATGTACTGGAACAGCACCCCGTAGACGATCGAGGCCAGGAAATAGCCGGCCGGATAGCCGGACTGCAGCAGGCCCGACACGAAGCCGCGCGCCTGCGGCGGGATCGACTCCATGGTGAGGGAAGCGCCGACGCCCCATTCGCCGCCCATGGCGACGCCGAACAGCGCGCGCAGCACCAGGAATACGGTGAGGCTCGGCGCGAAGCCCGAGGCGAGCTCGATGACCGAATAGAGCAGCACGTCGACCATCAAGACCGGACGGCGACCCCAGCGATCGGCGGCGCGGCCGAACAGATAGGCGCCGATCGGTCGCATCGCCAAGGTCAGCAGGATGGCGAAGGTGACCGCGGTGATGTCGGTGTGGAACTCGGCGGCGATGTCCTTGAGCACGAACACCAGCAGGAAGAAATCGAACGCATCGAGCGTCCAGCCCAGAAAGCTCGCCGCAACGACGTGCCTCTGGTCGCTGGTCCAGCCCTGCAGTGCCGCGATCGCCATCGTGGTCTTCCTTGAGGCCGCCGACGCTCAGCCTTGAACGTCGGTGTCGGGCCGATCGGTGCCGACCGCCAGCTCCTCGTGCCAGCGGCCGTTGGAATCCTCCCAGGAAATGGCGTGGCTCTCGCCCGGCACATGCTGCTCGCGGGCGACGCGCTCGGCAGCCTGGCGGGCGAGATCGTGGGACGGAAAGGTCTCCGAGAAGACGCCGTTGACATTGTAGGCCCAGCCGCCGTCGTGCTCGACGATGTGGTAGACGATCTTGATCATGGTCGCGCCTCGCGGGTGTCGATCCTGAGCGATCATTGCGCCGCTCGGCGCAACCAGCAAGCGTGGTTCGGCGCCGTTGGGCTATGCGGCGTGCGGATGGAACCTTTTGAGCGCGCCATAAACGAGCACGACACCACGCCGACGCCTTCGGCCGGCGTGAAGGATCGTGACGCCCCTCCGAAAAGCAAACGATCGGCTTGCAATCTTGCAAACCGCGTCGACCCTAGCAGGCCTTCATGTCGGTTTATTGCTGCTTCAAGCCGTCTGCCGCCCGCTACTCTCGCGCGCTCGCCGCGCCTCGTAAGCCTTCAAATGCGCGTAGGCGATTCGCAACAGGGGATGATCGCCCGTCCCGGCGCCGCGGCGAAGCAGATCGCCGACAATGTGATCGGCCTCGATCGGTGCGCCGCGCTCGATGTCGCGCAGCATCGAGGCGGCGAGCGTCGAGCCCGGCGCCGTCAACATGGCCTGTTGCCGGGCGAAGATTGCCGGGCCCGGCTTGTGGCCGTTGGCGGCGGCGATCGCCGCGCACTCGTCGAGCAGCGCCAAGGTCAAATCCGTCCCGGCCGCAGCCATGATATCGCAGACGGCGGCGCGCATCAGGCAATTGATGCCGGCCATCGCCGCGATCACCACCCACTTCTCCCACATCTCTTGCAAGATGGTGCGGCTCAGCCGCGTCTCGCAGCGGGCGCCGGCGAATTCGGCGACAATGGCTTCGGCGCTGGCGTTGATGCTGCCGTCGCGCTCGCCGAACGACAGGCTGTGCGCGTCGATCAGGTGCAGGATGCGGCCTTCGCCATCGAGCGTGACCGAGATCACGCATTGGCCGCCGAGCGCAGCGTTGCCGCCGAAGCGGTCGGCGAGATAGTCGACGTGGGCCATGCCGTTGAGCAGCGGCAAGATCTTGGTGCGCGGACCGACGGCGGGCGTGAACGAATCCGCCGCCGATTGCAGGTCGTAGGATTTGCAGCTCAGCATGACCAGGTCGAACGGCGCGTGCAGTGCGTCGGCCGTCAGCGTCGCCGGCGACGCGATGGTCACGTCGCCGGCCGGGCTCTTGATGACGAGGCCGGTCTTGGCGAGCTGCGCCTGGCGCCGCGGCCGCACCAGGAAGGTCACGTCGCGGCCGGCTTGCAAGAGCCTGCCGCCGAAATAACCGCCGATGGCGCCGGCGCCGACTACCAAAATACGCATGATCCACCCTGTTCAATCGACAAGCCGCGTCCGGCCGGGGACCGCGACCTTGTCCGCGGCGATAGTGCTTTGAATGTCGCCGAGCTGCTTCATGGCGTCGATCGGACTCTGCATGCGCTTTCGCGAAATATCGTTGCTCGGCGCGAAATAGTCGATCGTGCGCAGAGAGTCGTAGCTGTGCGGCATGGCCAAATCCTCCCGAAACAAACATCCGTGCTTGTGGTGTCGCGGCATCTTGCTTGACCTTGCCGGCTTATCAGCCATCGGGCAATGCGGCGCGGCGTCCGTGCGTCACGAGGCAGGCGCGCGGCGCGGCACCAACAGGTTGCCGGTGAACATCATCACGACTTCGTCGTTCTGATTGAACGTGGTGTTCTGCACGCGAATCATGCCGCGATCGGGCTTCGATTTCGACGGCCGCACTTCGAGGATCTCGCTTTTGACGCGCAGCTCGTCGCCGGGCCGCACCGGGCGCGGCCAGCTCAATTGGTCGAAGCCGACGCCCAAAATGCCGCCGGCCGGCTTGAACGCGCCGTCGACCAGAAGCCGCATGGTCATGGCCGCGGTGTGCCAGCCGCTCGCCGCCAGTCCCTTGAACGGCGATTCGCGCGCGGCGACTTCGTCGAGATGATAGAACTGCGGATCGAATTCTTTGGCGAAAGCGACGATTTCATCCTTGGCGACGCGCTTCTTGCCGGACATGTAGGTCTGCCCGACCGCGTAGTCTTCCAGAAACTGTTCCTTCATCGTGTGACGCGCTCCCGCGTGAACCACACGCCGGCATAGACAGCGGCGGCATTGACCAGACCGAAGGTAGCAAGCGCCGCCGCCAGCGCAACGAAGACTTGCGTGAGATTGCCGGTGAAGCGTAGCGCCATGTAGCCGCCGAGTGCGGCGATGACCAGGCGGGCAAAGTTGGCAATGAGCGGCCACAGTAACCGCCCGGCGCCTTGCGAGGCGAAGTAGAGCGCCATGCCGAGGCCGAACAGGCCGTAGGCCGGGCCGACGACGCGCAGATAGCGCGTCCCGGCATCGAGCATTTCAGGGTCGCTGCCGAACAGCGACAGCCAGGCCTGCGGGAACAGGGCGGCGCAGAGGCCGATCAACTCGCATAGTCCGGCGGCGATCGCTGCGCCGATCCAGGCGACGCGCAAGGCGCGGTCGGGGCGTTTGGCGCCGATATTGGTGCCGACCATGGCGACCAGCGGGCCGCCGAGGCCGAACACCAGCGGGATGAGCAGATATTCGAGCCGCGAGCCGGTGCCGTAGCCGGCGATCGCCGCCGGGCCGAACACGCCGACAAGGCCGGTGGCGATGGCAATGGTGAGATTGGTCTGCACCGTGACCAGCGCCGCAACCAAGCCGACGCGCAGGATGTCGTAGAATAGCGGCCAACGCAAACGGATGCCGGCAAAGGCCAAGCGCACCACGCTGTTGCCGGAACGCAGGTAGGCGACGAGCGCAATGCTGCCGGCGGCATAGTAGATCAACACTGCGACCGCGCCGCCGGCGACGCCGAGGCGCGGCAACGGTCCGAGGCCGAAGATCAGGCACGGCGACAGCGGGATCAGCACCACGACGCCGACGATCGTGACCCACGCCGGCACCGCCATATTGCCGGTGCCGCGGATGACGTTGGACAGCGAGTTGAACAGCCAGACCAGGACGGCGCCGGAGAAGATGACACCAGAATAGATCAGCGCCGCGTCGAGCGACGCGCCGCTGCCGCCCATGGCGCTGTAGAGCCATCGCCCGCCGCCGAGCAATCCCACGGTGAAGGCCAGGCCGAAGCCCAGCGCGATCGCCACCGCGTGCAGCGCCAACGCATTCGCATCGGCACGGCGGCCGCCGCCGAGCGCTCGCGCGATGGCCGACGAAATGCCGCCGCCCATGGCGCCGGCCGACATCATCTGCATCAGCATGAGCAGCGGAAACACCAGCGCCACGCCGGCCAGCGCGTCGGTGCCGAGCTTGCCGACGAAATAGGTCTCGACCAGGCCGACCGAGGTCTGCGCCAGCATCACCAGCATGTTGGGCGCGGCGAGCCGGACCAGCGTTGCCGCAATCGGTCCGTCGATCAGGGCGCGGGTGCGCGGGTCGTATTTCGGCTTGTCGGGCGCTGCCGCTGCCGCAACGGCGAGGGGCGGCTCGGCGGCGGCGAGACCCACTGAGGACATTTCCAACTCCGCGTGCCTGCATCAGTCTTGAACGGCCTCAATATAGGAGTATATACACCTATATCAAGCGAGCGAGGCCGCCATGCAGCCGGTTTCAACCAATCCCGCGGCTTGCAATTGCCTGGCGCTGCGCCAGGCAACGCGCCATGTCACGCAGTTTTACGACCGGTTCATCAGCCCGCTCGGCTTGCGCGCCACCCAGTATTCGATTCTCGCAAGGCTGGCCCGCAAGGGTGCGATGACCATCAACGCGCTCGCCGCCGAGCTGGTGATGGACCGCACCACGCTCGGCCGCAACATCCGGCCGCTGCAGCGCGACGGCCTCATCGGCGTCGCGCCGGGCAACGCCGACCGGCGCAGCAAGGAGCTGAAGCTGACGCGCGCCGGCGTCGCGCGCTTTCAGGCGGCGCAGAAGGGTTGGACCGAGGCGCAAGCCGAGTTCGAGCGAACGTTTGGCGTCAAGCGCGCGAAGGCGTTGCGCGCGCTGCTGGAGGAGGTCGCGTCGCGCGAACTGAGCGCCGTCTGAATGGCAACCTACAGCGCCGCGATGGTCTGCACCTCGAGGAGATAATCCGGATCGGCCAGCCGGCTGATGATCAGGAGCGTATTCGGCGGCGAGCCGCCCGGAAACATCTTTGGAAATTCGCGGTTGCGCCAGGCGCGGAACGCCGCCGAATCCCCGGCCCGCGTCAAGAAGCTGGTGAACTGCACGACATTGCTCCAGTCGGCGCCGACGGCGCGCAGCGCGGTGCGGATGTTGGCATAGACCTGGGCGCTTTGCGCTTCGATGTCGCCCTTGCCGACGACGTTGCCGGCGGCATCGGTCGGCACCTGGCCGGCAATGAAGACGACCTGCTGGGTCTTGGCCTGCGCGATATGCGAATAAGTGGCTGGCGGCTTGGCCAGCCCCGCGGGGTTGAAAATCTTGATGTCTGCCATTGCCGATCTCCCGGTATTGCTGGTTGGGCCTAGGCGTAGCGCGAAAAATCGCGGCCTTCCTTGACCATGAATTCGAGCAGGAACGGATGGCCCTTCTCGGTGACGCCGACGGCATCCTTGATGGCGCCGACGATGTGGTCGGGCTTTTCCACCCGCGTCGACGCGACATTGAGCCCTTCGGCGACCTTCTTGTAGTTGCCGCCGACGGTCATGGCGCCGTATTTCTCGTCGGAGATTTTCAGGACGTCGCGCTCGGCGCCCATCACGCCGTTGTTGAACACGACGGTGAGGATCGCGATCTTGTTGCGCGCCGCAGTCTCGATATCCATGCCGGTCATGCCGAACGACGCGTCGCCCATCACGTTGATGCAAGTCTTCCTCGGCGCGGCGAGCTTGGCGCCCATGGTGATGCCGAGGCCGTAGCCGAGCTGGGTCGACTTGCCCCAGCCCATATAGGAGCCGGCGGCGGTGGTCTCCCAGAACGGGATCATCTGCTCGCGCGGGCTGCCGGAATCGTGGGTCATGATCACGTTGTCGCGGTCGAGCGTGCGCATCATGTCGCGGATGACGCGGTATTGGTTGAGCGGCGTCTCGTCGGAGTTCATGAGCTTCGCCCACTCGTCGAGCCAGGCCTTCTTGCCGGCGGCGACTTCTTCCTTCAGCGAAGCCAGCGCATTGCCGCCGCCCGGGCCTTTCTGCCTGCCGACTTCGGCGACCAGCGCCTCGATGACGAGGCCGGCATCGCCGACCACGCCGAGGTCGGCGCGGTATTCCTTGTTGATGTCGCCGGCATCGTTGGTGGAATGGATGATGGTCTTGCCGGCCGGCACGGCAGGGCCGAAATTGGTTACGGTGAGGCTCGAGCCGATCGCCATCACCACGTCGGCTTTCTTCATGAAATCGGCGAACACTTTCGAGCGCGAGCGGGTCGCGCCGCCGAGCGCCAGCGGATGGCTGTCGGGGATCGCGCTCTTGCCCGGATTGGTGGCGACCACCGGCGCCGGCAAAAGCTCGGCGAGCGCCGCGAGCTTGTCGCCGGCTTCGGCATAGTGGATGCCCTGGCCGGCCCACAGGATCGGGTTCTTGGCCGAAAGCAGCATCTCGGCGGCCTTCTTGATGGCCTCCGGATCGGGCGCGGTGCGCTGCACCGGCACCGGCTTGTAGCTCAGCTCGCCGTTGAACTCGGCCTCGGCGACTTCGTCGGGAATTTCGATCAGCACCGGGCCGGCTTTGCCCGAGCGCATCGCCTGGTAGGCGCGCCGCATCAGGTCGGGCAATTCCTGCACGCTGTGCGCCAGCGCCGACCATTTGGTCACCGGGCGATAGACGTCGGCGGCGCGAAAGGCCGGGCGCACATGCTGCTTCGCCAGCGGCACGCCGCCGGACACGATGAGGAGCGGCACGTTTTCCGAGTAGGCCTGGGCGATGCCGGGAAACGCGTTCTCGATGCCGGGGCCGGCCTGCGCTGCAAACACGCCGTTCCTCTTGCCGCGCTTGATGCGCGAATAGCCGTCGGCGATGCCGACGCCGACGCGCTCCTGCCGGCACAGGATCGGCCGGATGTCGATCGCCGCGCACGGCTCGATGACCTGATTGCGCGGATAGCAGGACAAAAATTCGGTGCCTTCGCGCTTGAGAATCTCGGCAATGACTGCGGCGCCGTTCATGTCGTTCGCTCCCTTGTCTTATCGCGCAATCGGTGAAATCCTTCGCTACTATAGCGAAGTCGGGGCATGAGTATAACCATGGTGCGACTGGTCTTGCTGTGCAGCGTTCTCGTCGTCGGCGCCGCCGCGCCGGCGCGGGCAGGCGGGCCCTGGCCCTGCTACGACACCGCGTATTGGTGCACGCGCGATGCGATCTACGATCGGTACAAGCTGATCGCCCGCCTCGAAGCCGATCCGGACGTCGACGACGGCATCAAGGGCCCGGCGATCGCCGCGGCGCGCGCCGGGATCCACCGCCTGCGCGCCGCCGTTCACGAGCCGCCGCCGCGCGACTGGGCAACGATCGCTTCGCCGCCGCGGGCCTGGACGATGCCGTGCTGCTACGCCCGCAGGCCGCTTTACATCCGCTGAAGCGCGGCGTGCGAGCATAGCGCCGATGGCAGCCGTTGCGATCGTGAGGCCCGACGTTTCCGAACTTTTGGCGCGGGCGCGCGCTATCGCGGCGCTGGCGCGCGAGCGGGCGCAGCAGACCGAAGCCGAGCGCCGCGTCGGCGACGACATGATCGCCCACATCCGCCAAGCGGACCTGTTCCGCATCATGCAGCCACGGGCTTACGGCGGTTTCGAATACGGCTTCGACGTTTTTGCCGAGGTCGAGGCGGTCATCGCCAGCGGCTGCGGCTCGACCGGCTGGGTTTTCGGCCTGCTCGCCTCGCAGCAGTGGCTGATCGCATGCTTCTCGAAGGAGACGCAGGACGAAGTCTGGCAGGATCGCAATGCGCTTTCGACCGGCACCTACGCGCCGGTGGCGCAGGCGATCGCGGTCGACGGCGGCTATCGCGTTACTGGCTCGGGCAGCTTCTGCAGCGGCTGCGACAACGCGCAGTGGCAATTTCTCGGCGGCATGATTCCGCAGGCGAGCGGCCCGCCGCAGCCCGGCTTCTTCATGCTGCGCACCGCCGACATCGCCATCGACGACAATTGGCGCACCATGGGCCTGGCCGGCACCGGCAGCAAGACCGTCGTCGCCAACGACGCCTTCGTGCCGCATCGCCGCGTGCTGCCGTTCGCTCAACTGATCGACGCCACGGCGCCCGGCATGCGGGCGAGCGCCAATCCGCTCTACAAGCAGTCGTTCCTGGCGGTGCTGCCGATCGCCATCGTGACGCCGGTGCTCGGCATGGCCGAGGGTACGCTGGCGACGTTCCTCGACATGGCCAAGGTGCGCACCACCCGCGGCGCGGTCGCCGGCGGCAATCGCAAGATGGCGGAGTTGACCACGATCCAGCTCCGCGTCGCCGAGGCGACCGCCTGCATCGATGCGGCGCGGCTTCTGC
>JASHQO010000291.1 GCA_030039105.1 Xanthobacteraceae bacterium | reverse complement strand
GTAGACCGCGCGCTTGAACGGCACCACCAGGTCAGGAACGTTCTGCATCGGCTCCCAACGCCAAGCTGCGAATTCCGGCTCGGGCGCGCCGGCCGGATGTGCGATGTCGATCTCGCTGTCGTCGCCGACGAAGCGCAGCGCAAACCACTTTTGGGTCTGGCCGCGATATTGGCCTTTCCAGGCCTCGCCGATGACGTCGCGCGGAAAGTCGTATTTGAGCCATTCGGAAATTTCCCCGATACGCTCGACGGAGCGGATATCGGTTTCCTCGCGCAGTTCTCGCAGCGCCGCCGGCCAAGCCTCTTCGCCTTCGTCGACGCCGCCCTGCGGCATCTGCCAGGCATGGGTCGCGTCGACATGCTCGTGCCCGTCGATGCGGCGGCCGATGAAGGCCAGGCCGTGGCGATTGAGCACCATCAAGCCGACACAAGGCCGATAGGGGAGATCTTGGAAGCGCATCTCAGAGGACGGACAACGGAGGACGGACGACAGATGATTTCAGCTTATCCGTCGTCTGTCATCTGTCATCCGTCGTCCGTCGTCAGGTTTGTTTCGCCTTCTGCGCCACCGCTGTGATCGGAACTAGCTGGATGCCACGGCTTTCCAGCGCCTTCGCCCATTTGGCGATGTGCTCGATGGCGACCGGCAGGTCCGACGATACGCCGACCGCGACGCCGTGGTCGCGCGCGGCCATTTCCAGCCGGCCCAGCGCATGGTCGATTTCGACCGGCGTAGCCACCGCATCGATGGTCATGTCGGCCTTGGCGAAGGGCAGATTATTGGCACTGGCGATACGGCCGGCGAGGCTGCGCGGATTGGCGCCGTCGTCGATGAAAACGAGCCCGCGCTTGGCGGCTTCGCGCAGCACCGGGGCGAACGACGCCTCGGAGGCGGTAAACCGCGCACCCATCGAATTGGTGAGGCCGACGTAGCCTTGGAACCGCGCCATCAGCCAGTACAGCCGGTCGATATTCTGCTGCGGCGTGAGCGAGGTGAGGAGCGTCTGCGGCCCCGGATCATTGTCCGGATAGTCGAAAGGCTCCATGGGCACTTGCAGCAGCACCTCGTGGCCCTTGGCGCGGGCGTTTGCCGCAAGCGTCGGTACGTCACCGCCATAGGGCATGAATCCGAGCGTCACGGCGCCGGGCAGCTTCGCGATAGCGTCGGCGCTCAAACTGTCGCTGACGCCCAGCCCGTTGACGATGAGGGCGATACGCGGGGCGTCGGGCTTGCCGGGGAGCGGCTTGGCCGGCTGGGCGAAGGCGTCCGCGGGGCGGATGCCGTCGGCGGCGATCTTTGGGATGGCGCCGTGGCCCGTCATCTCGACGAATTTCTGGTCGATCGGCGGCGCCGCGTCCGGGGGCGTCGCCGCCTCGTTCGCCGGAATCGTCACTTCCTGACGGGCGCCGGTTTTGCCGTCGATGATGGTGATCGTCTTGGTGGGAGCGGCCGATTGCGCCGGAGCGCCTTGCGAGGGCACCGGTCCGTCGTAGCGGTCGGGATTGCCCGCCACGACCTTCGGCATGGGTTGGCCGTCAGGGGTCTTCGTCGCGACGCCGGGATGCGGGGCGATCGGTGCGACCACCATCGGCTCGCCGCCGAACGGGTTGTAACCGACCATCGCCCAGACCACGAAGCCGCCGAGAAATAGCGCCAATCCGCCCGCCATCGCCTGCGAGAGGGTAATCGGGATCGCGAACCGCCGTTTGCGAAAGTGCTGGCCGAGCGGCGCGTTGAGGTCGTCCGCCGTCATAGTGGGTTGGATCGCTCGCGAATCATGGGCGCGAGTCTATCACGGCCGCCACCCCGCCCCGCCGGGGTGGTCTTCCGGCCGGAAGGCCAAGAAAACGGGGCGGCCGTAAGCCGCCCCGAACGTTCGCCTTTAACGGCCCGGACCGCCTCCTAGTTGGGCACCGCGGTCTTGGGATTCGGCGGGAAGGCGGCGTTGGTGGTGGTGCCGCGCAGCAGGCTGAGCGCCGTCTTCAGCGCGGTGTCGTCCTTCTCGTCCGGCGGCACGTAGGACTGCGAGCCGGACTCTTCGGAGCCCTCGGCCTTGAGATGGCCGCGCAGCGACGCCTCGCCCTTGGTATCGGTCCGGGCCTTGAGGTCGTCCGGCACATCCTGCAGCACCTCGATGTCCGGGGTGATGCCCTTGGCCTGGATCGAGCGGCCCGACGGGGTGAAGTAGCGCGCCGTAGTCAGCCGCAGCGCGCCGTTGCCGGCGCCGAGCGGGATGATGGTCTGCACCGAGCCCTTGCCGAACGAGCGCGTGCCGACCAGCGTCGCGCGCTTGTGGTCCTGCAAGGCGCCGGCGACGATTTCAGATGCCGACGCCGAGCCGCCATTGATCAGCACGATCAATGGCTTGCCCTTGGCCATGTCGCCCGGACGGGCATTGAAGCGCTGGGTCTCTTCGGGGTTGCGGCCGCGGGTCGACACGATCTCGCCCTTGTCGAGGAAGGTATCGGACACCGAGATCGCCTGATCGAGCAGGCCGCCTGGATTGTTGCGCAGATCGACGACGTAGCCCTTGATCTTGTCGGCGCCGAGCTGGTTGTTCAGGTCGTTGATCGCCTCTTTCAGGCCGTCCGTGGTCTGCTCGTTGAACTGGGTGATGCGGATATAGCCGACGTCGTCGCCCTCGGGATGCGAGCGCACCGACTTCACGCGGATCACATCGCGCACGATGGTCACCTCGATGGGCTTGTCGGCGCCCTTGCGCATGATCGTGAGCTTGATCTTGGTGTTGACCGGGCCGCGCATCTTGTCGACGGCTTGATTGAGCGTGAGGCCCTGCACCGCTTCGTCGTCGAGATGGGTGATGATGTCGTTGGCGAGGATGCCGGCCTTGGCCGCCGGCGTGTCGTCGATCGGCGCCACCACCTTCACCAAGCCGTCTTCCATGGTGACTTCGATGCCAAGACCGCCGAACTCGCCGCGGGTCTGCACCTGCATGTCGCGGAAGCTCTTCGGGTCCATATAGCTCGAATGCGGATCGAGCCCGGCAAGCATGCCGTTGATCGCCGATTCGACCAGCTTGGAGTCATCGGGCTTCTCGACGTAATCGGCACGCACGCGCTCGAACACGTCGCCGAACAGATTGAGCTCCCGGTAGGTGTCGGAAGCCGCCGCCCGGGCCGCCGAGCCGACCAGTGGCGGATAGGGCTGCGTCGCCAGCAGCGTTGCCACGGCGCCCGCCACTGCACCAAGGAAAACCAGCGATGTCTTGCGCATCATCCGCGAACCTTTTCGCCTTCATTTATCGCCCACCACGGGCTGGGATCGATTGGAGCGCCGTCTTTGCGGAACTCCACGTAGAGTACAGGTTGCTTGGCCCCGGTCGTGCCGGCCGTGGACACCTGCGATCCACCGCCCAAACCACCGCCCATCACTGCTACGGGTTCACCGGTCAGCACAAACTGGCCGAGATCGACGGAAATCCGTTCCATCCCCGCTAACAGCACATGATACCCGCCGCCAGCATTGAGGATCAAGAGTTGGCCATAACTGCGAAACGGCCCGGCGTAAACAACCCAACCATCGCACGGGGCGGTTATCTCGGCGCCAAAGTGGCTTGCGATGGAAACGCCTTTCTGAGTTCCACCGGCGCCGTCGGACGCGCCGAACTCGCGAATGCGCGTGCCGTTCACCGGCAGACGCAGATGCCCGCGATTCGCAGCAAATGCAACCGCGGGCGTCAGCCGGCCCGGATCCTTCAACGCCGCCAGATCGGGACGGGTAGCGTCTTCCTCGATGGCGCGGGCGTTGACGCGGGCCTGGCGCGTCGAGCTGTCGAGGCTCTGTTCGAGCTTGGCGATGAGGTCCTTGAGATTGTCGACCTGGTGCGCGAGATCGGCGGCGCGCTGTTTTTGCGCGTCGAGCTCCTGCGCGGCGGCATCCTCTTTCTTTTGCCGCTCGTCGATCAGCAAGTTCAGGCGCAACTGCTCGCGTGACAGCCGCTGCAGGTTGCTGGCGAGTTGCGCGTTCTCGGCTTCGATGCTGTTGCGCACCTTGAGCAGCTCGCCGAGATCGCCGGCCAGCGCATCGGCTTGCGCGCGCATTTCCGGAACCACGGCGCCGAGCATGATCGCGGTGCGTACCGCCTGCAGCGCGTCTTCCGGGCGGATCACCAGTGCCGGCGGCGGCTGCCGTCCCATGCGCTGCAGCGCTGCGAGGATCTCCACGATCACCTCACGACGCTCGTCGAGCGAGGTCTGAAAAATATGCTCGCGCTCGTCGAGCGGCTTCAATCGCGCCTGCGTCGCCTCGATGTTGGCTTCGACGTCGCGGACCCGGGCGGCGCTGTCGATGAGCTGCTGGCTGAGCGCGCGGCGGTCGGCGCCGATTGCCTCAATCTCGAGCTTGAGCTTGGTCTGGGCCTCGGCGGCGGCGCGTTGCTGGGCGCGCGCGGCGTCGAGCTCCTGGTCGTGCTGCTTGAGCGTGTCCGCGGGCGACACGTCCGAAGGCGCGGGAGTCTGCGTCGAAGGCGTTGCCGGGGTCTGGGCCGAGGGGGCTCGGGAGGCCGCCGGAGCCGGCGGAGTTTGCGCCCAAGCGGCCGGATTGGCCCCGAGCGGCAGGGCAAATACAAGCGCCGAGCCGAGCACAAGGCACGGATCGGTGCGGCTCGCCCGGCGGAGAATCATCGCGTTCAAGGGTAGACCCAGGCCTCAGGATGGCAAGATCAAGCCTTCACTATGGGACCGGATTAAGACGCAACTGGGTCCGGCCGTCACAATCGGGTGAGATTTTTAAGTCCGGTGATAGGGGTGACCGGCGAGGATGGTCCCGGCCCGGTAAAGCTGCTCCAGCAGCATGACCCGGACCAGTTGGTGCGGCCAGGTCGCGGCTCCGAAAGCGAGCTTGAGCTTGGCCTGACCATGCAGGCTCGTCGCCAAGCCGTCGGCACCGCCGATGACGAAGCAGATCGCCGCACGGTCCTCGCCGCGCCATTGTCTCAGCATGGCCGCCAGCGCCGCGCTGTCGAGCGAGCTGCCGCGCTCGTCGAGCAGGACTACGATTGCCCGTTCCGGAATGACATTGGCGATGGCGATGGATTCTTCGACGCGCCGCCGCTCGGCATCGCCGGCCCGGCTTTCGCGGATTTCGACGATCTCGATGTCACGCCAGCCGAACGCGCGGCCGACCTGCTCGGCGCGCTTGCGATACTCGGCAGCGAGCTCGCGCTCCGGACCTTGCTTAAGGCGGCCGACCGCGGCGATGACGATGCGCATCGGTCGCCGCGCGGCCGCGCCTAGCTGGCGCGCTGGGCCGGCCGGCCCGTCATCCACATCTTCTCGAGATTGTAGAAGCTGCGAACTTCAGGTCGAAAGACATGGACGATCACGTCCCCCGCATCGATCAACACCCAGTCGCAATGCGGCACGCCTTCGACGCGCGCCGCGACGCCGACCTTGTGCAAATCTTCGACAACCCGGTCGGCCACCGAGCCGACATGGCGCTGCGACCGGCCGGACGAAACGACCATGTAGTCGCCGAGCGAGGATTTACCGCGAAGATCGATGGTGAGGGTGTCCTCGGCCTTCATGTCGTCGAGGCGGGCGAGGACCAAGCGGAGGATCTCCTCTGCGTCAAGACGCATTCTGGAGACCGCTTCGGGCGCGCGACGTTCGGCCCGAGAGATTACAACTGTGGACAGGGGTGCTTATCCTTTCGCTCCAAGTTCCCTTGTTGCTCAAGTCAGCCCCGGCCACCGAATCCGGGGCTCGCCTTTAAGATAGGCATGGTGGGTTAACGGATTCAACTGCTTTGGTTTCAAACAGATGACATCGGCGGCCAAAAGACGCTAACGGCGCAGCGCGCGGGCCGCGCGCAGCGCCGTCGACGACAATGGCGACTTGAGGCCGTGCAGATAGATCCAGGCTGGCGGCTTGTGTTCGGCCAGCGTGCGGGCCGCCGTTTCGGGCAGGCGGTAGCGGGCTAACGCATGGGCCGCGGCGCTGCCGGTCGCATAAAGGCTCGGGCCGAGGCGGTCGACGATCACGATCGGCACCAGCTCGGCGATGCCGCGCCAGCGCTGCCAGCGGTGGAAGCTGCGCAAATTGTCAGCCCCCATGATCCAGACGAAATGCACGTCCGAACAGCGCTGCCGCAGATACGAGATGGTCTCATAGGTATATGCGGTGCCAAGTTGCGCTTCGAAATCGCTGACGTCGATCCGCGGGTGGTGCGCCAGCGCCTTCGCGGCGGCGACGCGCTCAGCGAGCGGCGCTAGGCCGCGGGTGTCCTTGAGCGGATTGCCCGGCGTGACCAGCCACCAGACCCGGTCAAGCCCAAGCCGCCGCATTGCCAACAAGCAGGCCGCGCGGTGCGCGGCGTGGGGCGGATCGAAGGTGCCGCCGAACAACCCGATGCGCATGCCGGGGGCATGCGGGGGAAGCACAATGCGGGAGAGAGCACGCGCGTGCGCAGGAGCGTTATCGCTCGTCATGACTTACGGAAAGAACCCCCTCCCCACGCACCCTTGCCGCCGCCGCGATGCCGCGCGACGGCGATCTGTTACGGCCGCGTCTGTCCGTTGCCGCGGATGCGGTAGTTGAAACTGGTGAGCTGCTCGACGCCGACCGGGCCGCGGGCGTGCAGCCGGCCAGTGGCGATGCCGATCTCGGCGCCGAAGCCGAATTCGCCGCCGTCGGCGAATTGGGTCGAGGCATTGTGCAGCACGATGGCCGAATCGACCTCTCTTAAGAATTTCTCTGCCGCGGCTTTGTCCGCGGTGACGATCGCGTCAGTATGGTGTGAGCCGTAGCGCTCGATATGGTCGATCGCGGCATCGATGCCATCGACTACGCCGGCGGTGATGACGGCGTCGAGATATTCGGTGCTCCAGTCGGCCTCGCTCGCCGGCTTGACGCGGCGGTCCGCGGCCTGGACCGCGGCGTCGCCGCGGACTTCGCAGCCGGCGTCGATCAGCATGGCGACAAGAGGCTTGAGCATTTTCGGCGCGGCGGCGCGATCGACCAGCAAGGTCTCGGCCGCGCCGCAGACGCCGGTGCGGCGCATCTTGGCATTGAGCACGATCGATTTGGCCATCGGCAACCTGGCTTCGCCGTCGACATAGACGTGGCAGACGCCTTCGAGATGGGCGAACACCGGCACGCGGGCTTCGCTCTGCACCCGTCCGATCAGCTCCTTGCCGCCGCGCGGCACGATCACGTCGATCGTGCGGTTGAGGCCGGCCAGCATCATGCCGACCGCGGCACGGTCGCGGCTTGGAACGAGGGAGATGGCGGCGGCGGGCAGCCCGGCTTCGAGCAAGCCCGCGGTCAGCGCAGCGTGGATGGCGCGTGCCGTGCGAAAACTTTCCGAGCCGCCGCGCAGGATCGCGGCGTTGCCGGCCTTCAGGCACAGCGCACCGGCATCGGCGGTCACATTGGGCCGGCTCTCGTAGATCACGCCGATGACGCCGAGCGGGACGCGCACCTGCGCAATGCGCATGCCATTCGGACGGCGCCACGATGCTAGCACGGTGCCAACCGGGTCCTTGAGTTTGCGGATCACATCGAGGCCTGCCGCCATCGCCTCGACCCGCTTGGCGTCGAGCGCCAGCCGGTCGATGAATGCCGCCGTGGCCCCAGAGGCCTTGGCTTCCGCCACGTCGTCGGCATTGGCAGCGAGGATGCCAGCGCGGGAACCGCGGATCGCCTTGGCCATGGCAGCCAGCGCCCGATTCTTCTGCGCCGCCGGTGCGAGCGCCAAGGCACGAGCCGACTGGCGTGCGCCATGGCCGAGTTCGGCCATGGTGGCTTCCAGCGCACCGGAACTCTCGACCGCCTTGAGCGGGGCGTTCATGGCATTGATCCGTCTTGTATTCGCCCGTTTCCTACCATGTTCGGCGGGGTCCGGCGAGGCGGCTCGGAATAGAGCCAGGGCTTGACGCTTACCCACACCAATCCACAGCCGGTCACCGCCCTTTCAAATAAGGCGAGGAACCTAGCCGGCGCTGCTGCTGTTGGTGGCCCGGGGCGTTTACTTTTGAAATCAGCGAGAGGGTGTCATGCGTCCGCCAAGCGATAGTGAATTCAGTGTTCTGCTCAAGCGCTTTCCTGTGGGTGCTCGATACGTGGTCGAGGGCCGCGGCGGGGGAGATGGACGTTTGCGCGTGTTTTCCCGTTATGTGGTGTTGCCGAGCGGGCGACGGATCAATGTTCCATCCGATTTCGGCCAGCTCCCGCGTGCACGCAAGTCCGGTTCCAAGCGGGATCGGCCGGTCCCGCGACACGCGTGCGGCAGCCAAAAAAATTGTGCGCGGCGTCGGAACCAGGCGGCAGCAGTGGCATTGAACGATTAGGCGCCGGGCGAAGCCCCCCAGCCCTCACCCTCAATCACCCGGCGTCGAACCCCGGCCGTTTTTAGCGGCCGGGGTTCCTTCTTGTGGCTTCACCATTTGTTGGTGACTTTGGCCGGTTTTGTCGCGTGCATTTGGAACCGGAACTGCAGCTTCGTGTTGCCAGCAAGTTGGCTTGCGTCTGAGGCATCTGAGCGTGTGGAAGTCGGGCCGGGTGCGCGGACCCTTCCCTTGCGGATGGCATCTGGCCTTCTTCCCACGTCAGAAGCAAACCGGAACCAGTTGCCGGCTTGGACCGACCGGCGTCAGCACTACGCGCCGCAAGAACGCACAATTGGGATTGAAGGCGGCGTATTCGTGCAGATGGCCCGCCATCGCGAACGGCACGAACCGGCCGCCGTAATAATCCCAGTGCGAAACCGTCGGCCAGCCGCCGTACCAGCCAGCACCGTAATAGCCGCCCGCGCCGGCAGGCGCACACGCGACGACTCCCGCGGCGACGAGCACCGCAGGCCACAGCAGCGATGAACGCAACATGACCGTCTCCCCGTGAACGCTTGCCGCTCGAACGGCGGCTAAACGTCCCCACGGCGAGGCTAGCACTTGCCTGGAGGCGGAGATATCCGGCCCGCGACCGCAACGCGTCAGTCACTCCCGGCCGACCACCAGGTCGTCGCGGTGGATCATTTCGGCGCGGCCGCTGAAGCCGAGAATGGACGCGATATCGGCCGAGGCGCGGCCGCGGATTTTCTGGGCGTCGCCGGCATCGTAGGCGCAAAGACCGCGGCCGATCTCGGCGCCGTCAGGGCCACGGATGACCACGGCGTCGCCGCGGTCGAAATTGCCGTCGATCCGCACCACGCCCACCGGCAGCAGGCTGTTGCCGCGCCGTAGCGCCGCGACCGCGCCGGCATCGATGGTGAGCGTGCCCCTGGGTTCGAGCGAGCCGGCGATCCATTTCTTGCGCGCGGTCACCGGATTGCCGAGCGCGGTGAACCAGGTGCAGCGCGCGCCCTGATCGATGCCACGCAGCGGATGCTCGACGCGGCCCGAGGCGATCACCATCGTGGTGCCGGCGCCGGTGGCGATCTTGGCAGCTTCGATCTTGGTCTGCATGCCGCCGCGGGACAGCTCGGAACCGGCGGCGCCGGCCATGGCCTCGATCTCCGGCGTGATGCGGTCGACCCGCGGCAGATGGCGCGCCGAGGCCGCCGTGGCGGGCGGCGCGTCGTAAAGGCCATCCACGTCGGAGAGCAGCACCAAAAGATCGGCGCTCATCATGGTGGCGACGCGGGCGGCGAGACGATCGTTGTCGCCGAAGCGGATCTCGGACGTCGCCACGGTATCGTTCTCGTTGATCACCGGCACGGCGCGCCATTCCAGGAGCTTGTCGATGGTGGAACGTGCATTGAGGTAGCGTCGCCGCTCTTCGGTGTCCCGCAGCGTCACCAGCACCTGGCCGCCGGTGATGCCGTGGCGCGACAGCGCTTGCGTCCAGGTCCGCGCCAGCGCGATCTGCCCGACGGCGGCCGCTGCCTGGCTGTCTTCGAGCCTGAGCGGGCCGTCCGGCAATTTCAGCACGGCGCGGCCGAGCGCGATCGCGCCCGACGAAACCACCAAAAGATCGCGGCGGTCGCGATGCAGCGCGGCGAGGTCGTCGGCGAGCGCGGTCAGCCACGATTCGTTGAGCTTGCCGGCCCGCGCGTCGACAAGGAGCGAGGAGCCGACTTTCACGACGATGCGGCGGAAGTCGGTGAGCCGAGGCGTGGTCATGGCGGGACGATGGGGCAAGCCGGGCAAATGCTTCTACAGCTCGGCTTCATGTTCCAACTGGGCCTTGTTCTCAAGGCAATAATAGCCGGACAAGCGGCTCACCAGCTTGCGCCGCTTCCAATCGTTGAGGATGCGGCTGACGTTCTCGCGCGCGATCCCGGCCATGGCGGCGAGATCGGCCTGCCCGATCTTCTGCCGGATGACGATGCGGCCGGAGCCGACGTCCTGGCCGAAATCCTGCGCCAGTTCGAGCAGAGTAACGGCGACGCGGCCGCGCAGCGGCAGGAAGCTTCCGGCTGCGAGCACGGCGTCCGTTTCCCGCAGCCGCGTCGCCAGGAGCGTCACCAGGTATTTGTAGATCTCGGAATGGTTCCTGGCGAATTCCTCGAAAGCGGCGCGGCTGAGAAAGCTGAGCTGCGCGTCGCGCACCGCCACCACCGACGCCGAGCGCGGCAGGCCGTCGATGATCGACAGCTCGCCGACGATGGCGCCCTTGCCGAGGAAGGCCAGGATGCGTTCGCCGCCGGAGCGCGACAGCATGGTGACCTTGAGCAATCCCTCGTCGACGCGGTAGCAGCCGTCGCCGGCGTCGCCGGCCATGAACAGCACCGCGTCGGCGGCGAGCCGCGACGGCGTCGCTGCCTTGAACAGATCGGTCGAGAGGTGCTCGGGCAGTGCCGACAGCAGGCTCGGGCTACTGGGACGGTTCGGTGCCATGAACGCTGAAGCGCCAATTCCTCAGGGACAATCGACCGATCATAGCGGAACCGGCTGGCAATTTTTTCACAAAAAGAAAGCCCGCCCGGACGGGGGATCCGGGCGGGCGGTGCTGACCCTTGGGGAAGGGCCGGGGTGAGTGTTGGGGACCGAGAACTCACCCCTCTCAGGGCGGGTCCTTGGGGGTGACAAGGCCGGCGCCCGAACTGGAGGTTGACGCATCTTAACCATCCAACGCGTCGGCGAAGTGACTCACATCACAGAATGCCGCTTTTTTATAAGCGACTGATTCGTATGGGTTTTACGCTCCTATTGGACCAGGTTACCGTTGGTGTTGCTGATGCTGTTGAGGGACAGGCTGGTCGGGTTGGAGGCGTCGGCGGCGGTGTGGCATTGCGCCGTCAGGGTGACGTCTGGGCCATCACCAGAGCCCGGAGGGTGCCGCAGCTTCTCTGGGAGATGCTCGGGCCGCTGCCTTGCTTGAGGATGCCGTTATGACGCGCCGGTTTCGCGCACCTCGACCCCGGCGCGCTGCTCGATCGGTTTGATCACCTCGGTGATGTCCTTGTCGGGACCGAGCTCGTCACAGGTGAGCTTGAGCAGCGCCGCGACCGCCTCGATCACGTTGATCGGGACGCCGAGCGCCTTGGCTTCGGAGATGAAGAGATCGACGTCCTTCTTCATCAACCCGGCCGTGAAGCCCTGATTGAAGGTGCGTGGCAACACCACGTCGGGGAATTTCTGCTCGGTCGCGGTGGAGCGCCCCGAACTGGCGTTGATGACGTCGAGCATGATGCGTGGATTGAGGCCGGCCTTGACGCCCATCACCATCGATTCGGACGTCGCCGCGGTGCCGGCGGCGGACAGCACGTTGTTGCAGAGCTTCATGGTCTGGCCGGCGCC
>JASHQO010000290.1 GCA_030039105.1 Xanthobacteraceae bacterium | reverse complement strand
GTCGCCCGCGCGATCAGGCCGGCGCCGATGGTGATGAGAAGGCCGGCAATCAAGCCGCCGCCCGCCATGGCGAACACGCTCATGCCGGCAAGCAGGAAGCCGACGGCCACGCCGGGCAGGATCGCATGCGACAGGGTATCGCCGATCAGGCTCATGCGGCGCAGCATCACGAAAACGCCGAGCGGCGGCGCGCTGAACGACAGCGCCCAGGTTGCGGCCAGGGCCCGGCGTATGACGTCGTGTTCGGCAAACGGCGCAATCAGCGTGTCGTACAGCATGCGATCACGCCGCCGCGCTGGCGCAGGCTTCGGCGGCCTCGTCGAACGCCTCGCACATGCGTCGCGCTTGATCGAGATTCTCGGCCGTCAGCACGTCGCGGGTTGCGCCCCAGGCCACCGGCTCGCGGGCGAGCAGCATGGTCTTCGGAAAATTCGCCCGCACCAGATCGATATCGTGGGTGGCGGCGAGCACGGTGCGGCGCTCGCGATGCCATTGCCGCACCAGGTGCATCAGGTCGCCCACGGTCTTGGAGTCGATGGCGCTGAACGGTTCGTCGAGCACGATGATGCGGGCGTCCTGGACCAGGAGGCGGGCGAACAGCATGCGCTGCATCTGTCCGCCGGACAGCGTGCCGATGCTGCGCTGCTCGAAACCGGTTAGCCCGACTGCGGCGATGCCGGCCTCTACGACGGCGCTGTCGTTGCGGCCGATGCTGCCGAACAGGCCCTTGGTCCGCCATAATCCCATCGCCACCATGTCGTAGACGTTGATGGGAAACGAGCGGTCGATCTCTGCCGCTTGCGGCAGATAGGCGATGTCGCGGACCGCGAAGCCGCCGCGCTCGATGGCGCCTGCCAGCGGCTTGAGCGCGCCGACGATGCCTTTGAATAGCGTCGACTTGCCGGCGCCGTTGGGTCCGACCACGGCGGTAAGCGAGCCTTCCTCAACCGTGCCGTTGAGATGATGCACGGCCGGATGGCGGTCATAGCCAAGCGTGAGATCGCGGAACACCAACATGGCGGGCGTTAGTTCATGGCCCAGGCGACCAAGGCCCAGATCAGGGCGACGGGCGCCATGGCCATCGCCGCCAGTGCGGGTCCGGACAGCCGCAACAGTGAAGGAGCGCGCTTCGGCGACGGGTGGGCCTCGCCGCTATGATGGTGGTGGTGCGCCATAATGTTACAATATAACATTTCTGCGGCCTGCGGCCAGCTCCGGCGGCGCCATGGATTACTGGCTCCGGGGAACCGTCACCGGCGCTAACCATCGCCGCATCAAAGATTCCTCGGCATTGGCCCGCCGCGGCTTTCGCGCTATGGGGATGGGCAAGGTGAATAGCGGCCGGTCGCGGCCACATGGGGAGGATTTCCATGAAACGACTTGCACTCGCGCTTGCTGCCATGGTCACGCTGGCGCTGGCGGGCCCCGCGCTCGCCGATCCGATCGTCATCAAATTCAGCCACGTGGTGACGCCGGACGCGCCCAAGGGCAAGGCTGCGCTACTGTTCAAGCAGCTCGCGGAGAAATACACCGACGGCAAGGTGTCGGTCGAAGTCTATCCGAACTCCTCGCTCTACAAGGACAAGGAAGAGCTGGAAGCCTTGCAGCTCGGCTCGGTCCAGTTGCTGGCGCCGTCGATCTCCAAATTCGGTCCGCTCGGGGTCAAGGAATTCGATGTCTTCGATCTGCCGTTCCTGATGACCGACGACGCTCACGCGCGGCAGATGATGGCGAGCCCAATGATGGGCGACTTGAACAAGAAGCTCGAGGACAAGGGCGTCGAGCCGCTCGCTTACTGGGACAATGGCGCCCACGTCTATACCGCCAACGTGCCGCTGATCATGCCCGATGATTTCAAAGGGCTGAAGATGCGGATCCAGGGCAGCAAGGTGCTCGACGCGGTGGCGCGGCAGCTCGGCGCCATCCCGCAGATCATCGCCTTCGGCGAGCTCTACCAGGCGCTGCAGACCGGCGTTGCCGACGGCGAGGACAACGTGCCATCGAACATCTCGACGCAGAAGCTCTACGACGTGCAGAAATATCTCACCGTGTCGCATCACGGCCGGCTGACCTATTCGCTGATCACCAACAAGAAGTTCTGGGATTCGCTGCCGGCCGACGTGCGGCCGGGCCTCGATCGCGCGGTGAAGGAATCGACGGCGTTCTTCAACGACACCGCCGCCAAGGACAACGAAACCGCGATGGAGACGATCAAGGCCACCGGCAAGATGGAGATCCATGTCCAGACCGAGGCCGAGAAGCAGGCCTGGATCGCGGCGCTGATGCCGGTCCACAAGGAAATGCAGAGCCGCTTCGGCAAGGATTTCATCGAGCGTATCTACAAGGCATCGGGCTTTGTCCCGCCGCAGATCTAGGCAACGGCATAGTTCCTTCCCGCCACGAGGGAGGGACGTTCTGGCGCGTGGGGACAGCCGGTGCTCGACCGTATCCTCAATCGGCTCGAAGAGTGGATCATCCTCACGCTGATCGGTGCGGCGACGGCGCTCACCTTCGTCGCCGTGGTGCATCGCTACGGCGCCAGCAACTCGGCAGGCCTGGCACGCTGGGCCGCATTGCATCACCTGCTGTGGCTGAGGGCGGCGGCGAACTGGGTCTATGTCGAGCTCGCCGCCATCAATCTGTCCTGGGCCAACGAGCTGTCCACCTATATGTTCGTGTGGATGGCGAAGTTCGGCGCCGCGCTGGGCGTGCGCACCGGCATTCACGTCGGCGTCGACGTGTTCGTCAAACGGCTGTCGCCGCCGTCGCGCAAGCCGGTGATCGTGTTTGCCCTGTTGTGCGGCGCGCTGTTCACTGGCGTGATCGGTACGCTCGGCGCCGTCTATGTCTATGAGCTCGACCCCGACCAGGTCTCGCCGGAGCTCGAATGGCCGAGCTGGATCATCTATCTGTGCATCCCGCTTGGCTCCTATCTGATGTGCTTTCGCTTCCTGCAGGTGGCGTGGCGCTTCCTGCGCACCGGCTACGTGCCGCATCACGGCCATGGCGTCGAATACGAAGAGCCGCGCGATACCGCGCCGCTCGCCGGGCCGGCAGCGGTCGGGGAGGCGGCGCAGTGACCGCGGTGTCACAAGTCTCCAAGCCCGCCGCGCCACGCTCCCACGGCGACGCCATCACCGCAGCGCTGATCATCATCCTGCCGATCGCGCTGGCGCTCATATGCTTCGCCGCCCGGCTGCACATCATCGAGCTGTCGCACACCGTGCGCGCCGAGTTGCTGTTCGCGCTGCTGTTGGCGCTGATGGCAACCGGCATGCCGATCTCGATCGCGCTCGGCCTCTCGGTACTGACTTATCTGTTCATTCTCTCCGACGTCGATCCGAAGATGGTGGGTCTGAAGCTGTTCACCAGCATCGACCGCTTCGAGATCATGGCGATCCCGTTCTTCATTCTGGCCGGCAATTTCCTCACTGCCGGCGGCGTGGCACGGCGCATGATCGATTTCGCCACCTCGCTGATCGGCCACTGGTATGGCGGCCTTGGCCTCGCCGGCGTCGTCGCCTGCGCGCTGTTCGCGGCGATCTCCGGCTCGTCGGTGGCAACGGTGGTCGGGATCGGCTCGATCATCCTGCCGGCCTTGATGGAGCACGGCTATCCGCCGCGGTTTTCCGCGGGCGTCATCGCCACTTCGGGTGCGCTCGGCATCCTGTTTCCGCCGTCGATCAACCTCGTGATCTATGCGGTCGCGACCAGCGGCATGCAGCCGCGCGGGCCGAACGGTGCGGTGGTCGACTCCGCCTCGATCGGCCAACTCTTCATCGCCGCGCTCGTTCCCGGGCTCATTCTCGCCTTCATGCTCGGTGCCGTGACCTGGTATCGCGCCTGGCGCCACGACTATCCTCGGATGAACCGCTCGAGCTGGGCCGAGTGCGTCCATACCTTCCGGGAAAGCATCTGGGGCCTGTTGCTGATCGTGCTCGTGCTCGGCGGTATCTATTCGGGCCTGTTCACGCCGACCGAAGCCGCCGCCTGCGCCGCGGTCTACTCCTTCGTCATCGCCGTGTTCGTCTACAAAGGCCTCAAGCTGTCGGAAGTGCCGGCCGTGCTGCTCAAGGCCGCCGCCATGAGCGCGATGATCCTCTACATCATCACCAACGCCGCGGTGTTCTCCTGGCTGTTGACGTCGGAGCAAATCCCGCAGTCGATGGCCGGATGGATGACGGCGCAGGGTTTCGGCATCGTGGCCTTTCTCGCCGTCACCAACATCGTGCTGCTCGCTGCCGGCAACTTCATGGATCCCGCAGCGATCACGCTGATCATGGCGCCAATACTGTTTCCGATGTCGGCGGCGCTCGGCGTGCATCCGGTGCATCTCGGCATCCTGATGGCGGTCAATATGGAGGTCGGGCTCTGCCATCCGCCGGTCGGTCTCAATCTCTATGTCGCCTCCGGCATCACCAAGATGGGCATCACCGAACTCACCGTCGCGGTGCTGCCCTGGCTGATCGCCATGCTGGCGTTCCTTGCCATGGTGACCTACATCCCCGCCATCTCGCTCTGGCTGCCGCACGCGCTGGGCATGCTGTGAGCAGGGCGAAGCGCACAAGCTCGATCCATCATCGACCGCGCGGGCGCGGCCATCGGGCCGTCGAGCGTGCCGCAGACGACGCCGACGCTGACGGCACTGCCGCCCGGCAATAGGATGCCGATTCCGGATATCGTCTGCACCGAGCGCGACGACAAGAATTAACGTTTCGCGCTTCCAGAAATCGCCTTACGACGCCTGACGCATGGCCGCGGGGGCGCCGCGCAGCCCGTCGAGGATCGCCTTCGCCCGCGTCATCGAGAACGCGCGCGTCCCGGCATCGAACGCCTGGCCGGCACCCGGCATCATGTAGCCGTGCTGCACGCCCGGGAAGATGTGCACCTCGACGTTGCTCATGCGTGCTGGAATAGGGCGATAGGCGTCGAGCACCTCCGCCGGCGCCCGGCTGTCGCGATCGCCCCAGATGATGCAGACCGGCGCCCGCACGCCGTCGAGCTCCTGCACGTAATCCAGGAGCTGCGTGCCGTGGCAGGAAATGCCGGCAGCATAGCCGAGCCGTTTCGGTCCGATGATGGCGTAGGGCCCGCCGTAGCAGAAGCCGATCACCGCGGCATTGCCGCCGAACTGCGGCAATGTGCGCAGATGGATCAACATGTCGGCGAGGTCGCGCTCGCCGGTCCTGATCTTGTCGAGCCGCGGCTGCGAGCGCTGTTGGGCGCGGCCGTCGTCGTGAGCGAGCGGCCCGGGCAGGGTGCGCCAGAACAGATCGGGCGCCGCGGCGATGACGCCGCCAGCGGCAAATTCGTCGGCCAAGCCGCGGATGTCGGCGTCGACGCCATGCACGGCGGACGCCAGCACGATCGCCGGCATCGGCGTGTCCGACTGCGGCGCCACCAGATAGCAATCGAACTCGCCGCCTTCGCTCGAACGGATTTTGATGCTCCGACCCGACATGAATTCCCTCCCGCAACAAGACTTGACGGCAATTATAGGCGTTCGAAGGTCGCGCGGATACCCGCACGTCCTAGAGCGGGATGAGTTTTGGTCGAATCGTCATCCCGCTCTAGCCTTTTGCTTGCCCATGATCTTTGCCGAAAACCGGTTGCCACCCTCGGATCAAGTCCGAGGGCCGGCTTTTTCGGGATCATGCTTTAGTCGTGAAAATCGCTGGGCTTTAGCTCGATCGGCGTGCCGTGCGGGGTGCGCGCGCAGGCATGCTCCCAGGCGTGGCGGGTGCGCGCGAGCTGCCGGGGATCGGCGAGTCCCTTCTCGGCGACAATGCGCTCGAGGGTCGCGAGCCAGTGATGATAGTAGGTCTCGCCGGTGTCCGGATCGCCGGCGGCTTGCGCCTTCTTGATTTCGTCGCCGAGCGTCGCCGCCCATTCCGTCCAAGTGAACAGGCCGCGCTCGTTAAGCGACAATGCCACCGCGAACGCTTCCGCTTCCCATGGCTCCCGGAACACCGGGCCATTATCGTTGCGCGGAATGCTGGCGACCGACTGCGTCGCGCGCAGCGTGGCGACGTCGGCGCTCATGCCGGATCCAAATAAGGCTCGAACGCCTCGATCGAGACCTTGAGCGTCGGGTCGGAATTCTCGCCCCACAGTTCGCGGCCGTCGAACAGCACCGTGTAAAGCCATTGCGGATTGTCGCCCCGGCCGGTTGCGGCAATGTCGGGATAGACGTGACAGCCGCGCACGACTTCGACGACGCCGACTTTGCCGCGGGCATAGCGCGGCAGGCGCGTGTGACCCTGCGGATGGATATTTTTGGTGTGCACGCGGTCGCCGGCCTTGAAGCGGGCGGCCGCGCTTGCCGGCCGCGTATATGAGCCGCGCGTCAGCGTGTTCGGCACCTCGGCGGCGGTGAGCTTGCGCTTGAGTTGCTTGCCCGGACGGAGCGCGTGGCCGGCCGCGATCTCATCGGCGCCGGCGAGGCCAAGCTCGACGACGAGATTTTCCAGCCGCACCGCCCATTTCCGGTAATAGGAGCTCGATAGATAAACGTCCGGCGGCAAGCGCTCGATGCCATAGCGGGTCTGGTCGATGGTCCAGATGCCAGTGTAGCCCATGGCGCGGTTGAGCGCGAGCGTGCGGCCTTCCCACGGCGCGTGAAACACCGGCTCGTTCGGCTCCGGCTCGACCTTACCGAAGCCGTGCATGCCGCCCATGTCGTGAACGCCGTCCATCACGCGGCCTCTTTCGGATTTTTAGGAAGCCCGGTGCCGATCATGCTGTCGCGCGTCACCAGAGTGGCAAGTTTTTCTTCGCTCCAGCCTTCGGTGCCCGGCGGCCGCATCGGCAGTACGATGAAGCGGGTTTCGGCCGTCGAATCCCAGACGCGGATCTGCATGTCCGTCGGCAACTTGACGCCGAAGTCGGCGAGCACGCCGCGCGGATCGTTGACCGCGCGCGAGCGATACGGCGCCGACTTGTACCAGACCGGCGGCAGGCCGAGCACTTCCCAGGGATAGC
>JASHQO010000289.1 GCA_030039105.1 Xanthobacteraceae bacterium | reverse complement strand
GTTCGTCGCCATTCCGGTGTTCCCCTCGATCGCCTTCCGCATGGGCTTCATCGCCATCAACAAGAAGGCCGGCATCAAGACGCCCAAAGACCTCGAGGGCAAGCGCATCGGCGTGCCGCTCTACACCATGACCGCCGCGGTCTTCATCAACGGCATCCTGCACCACGAATTCGGCGTCGATCTCACCAAAGTGTGCTGGCTGCAAAGCGCCATGAACGAGGCGGGTTCGCACGGCCAGCCGACGGTGCTGCCGCTGTTGAAAAAAATGATGATCGAGAACAATAAGTCCAACAAAACGCTGGGCCAGCTTCTCGCCGCCGGCGAGATCGACGCCACGCTCGGCACCAGCCTGCCCGAGGAAATCCGCACCAACCCCGACATCGTGCGCCTGTTCCCGAACTACGTCGATGTCGACACCGACCTCTACAAGCGCAAGGGCCTCTATCCGATCATGCACACCGTCGCCATCAAGAGGAGCGTCTATGAGCGCTATCCGTTCGTGGCGACGAGCCTGTACGACGCCTTCGTCAAATCGAAGCAGATCGCGCTGCAGAAATTATTCAACTTGCGCGCAGTGCGCTACATGACGCCGTATTTGATGCGCGAGATCGACGACATCTGGGAGGTCTTCAATGGCGATCCGTGGCCTTACGGCGTCGAGCCGAACCGCCGCACCATCGAGGCCCTCATCACCTATCAGCAGACGCTCGGCTTGACCGAGCGGGCCGTCAAGGTCGACGATCTGTTCGTGCCGACCTACGGCTGACGCGTATTCGATGAGCCAGTTCGCTAATCCATCCGCTCGTCCCCGCGCAAGCGGGGACCCAGAACTGGATTCCCGCTTGCGCGGGAATGAGCGGAGGATTGCGAAACCCTAAGACGTTCCGTCCCTTCAGGAAGACACCCATGAGCCAACTCGAAGACCTGTTGCGCGACCTCGTGGTCGCCAACCGCATCCTCGCCAACGAAGATGTGGTCGACGCCTACGGCCACATCAGCGTGCGCCATCCCGACAATCCCAGACGCTTCTTCATGTCGCGCTCGCGCGCGCCTGAGCTGGTCGAGCGCCACGATCTGATCGAGTTCGACCAGGAGGGCGAACCGATCAACGACCAGCGTCCGCCTTATCTCGAGCGCTTCATTCATGCGGCGATTTTCGAGGCACGGCCCGACGTCGTGGCGGTGGTGCATGCCCACGCCGAGGACACGCTGCCGTTCGGCCTGATCAACAAGCCGCTCGAGCCGGTGATCCATTCCGGCAGCTTCATCGGCGGCAAGGTGCCGGTGTGGGACATTCGCAAGAAATTCGGCGACACCGACTTGTTGGTGCGCAACATGGCGCAAGGCCGCGACCTCGCCAAGTGCTTGGGCAAGGGCCATGTTGCGCTGATGCGCGGCCACGGCTTTGCCTCGGCGGCGCGCTCCATCATCGAGGTGGTGCGGCTGTCGGTCTATCTGCCGCGCAACGCCCGGGTGCAGATGAATGCGATGCGCATGGGCGGCAAGCCGAAGCCGCTGTCGAAGGGCGAGATCGCCGCGCGCGCCGCAGGCTATCGGCCGAACATGCCGGAAACCTGGCGCGCCTGGGAATATTGGGCGACGCGGGCCGGCTGCGGCGACCGGATCGGCAAGCCGGAAGACCACGCCCATCACGACCACGCGCACAAGGGCTGAGCCTGGCGGCAATCTGCAACGCCGCTGTCATCGGCCCTTAGTCCAATCGAGCGCATGCTCGGTGTGTGCGATTTCGACCATAATTGGGCAGCACTCTGTCCGATGACAGCGCGGGGCGCTGCGGCGCCCCATTCAAGCGATGCGAAACGGAGGCGAAAAATGGGTCTGATCGACGTTCTCAACGGTATGCAGCATGGCCCGCGCGGACCGAGCGGTCCGTCGACCGGCAGCGGTGGTGGCATGTCGCCCATCACCATGGCGATCCTCGGCCTGCTTGCCTACAAAGCGGTGAAAAGCTTTACGGCCCAGCCGAGCGCGGCGGCGCCGGCTCCGCACCAGGGTACCGGTAGCGGCGCTCAGCCCGGTGGTGTTTCCGGAGGACTTGGCGAGCTTCTCAAGACCGGCCTCGGCGGTTTGCTTGCCGGCGGCGCGGCGGGAAGCGTGCTGTCCGGCGGGCTCAACGATCTGCTCAAGCAGATGCAGCAAAGTGGGCAGGGCGAGGTCGCCAAGACCTGGGTTGGCAGCGGCCCGAACAAAACGATCTCGTCGGACGATCTCGCCCAAGCTCTGGGTTCGGATCAGATCAGCACCTTGATGGCGCACACTGGATTGTCGCGCCAAGATTTGCTAGCGGGGTTGAGCCGATATTTGCCGGAGGCCGTCAACCAGCTCACGCCTGATGGCCGGTTGCCGACGGAACAGGAATTGTCGCGGTCGCTCTAGCCGGCCGTTCGCCAACGCTTCAGGCATACAACGGAGGAACACTGCCATGACACTACGTTATGTCGCGATCTGCGCCGGTGCGGTCCTTGCCGCCGTCGCATTGCAAAGCACGTCGGCCAGCGCCCTGACGATGACCGAGTGCAGCGCAAAATACAAAGAGGCCAAGGCAAACAACACGCTCAACGGCATGAAGTGGAACGACTTCCGCAAGGCGCAATGCGGTTCCGAAGCCAGTGCCACACCGGCAGCCGCTCCGGCAGCCGCTCCCGCGCCGGCCCCGGCTGCCGCGCCCGCGCCGGTCGCGATCGGCAATGCCGTGTTCCCGCACGCGGTCGATCCCAAATACTCGAAGGACTCGCCCGGCAAGGCCCGCCGCGAGACCTGCCTCGACCAATACCACGCCAACAAGGCGGGCAACGGCAACGGCGGCCTGAAGTGGATCCAGAAGGGCGGCGGCTATTACAGCCAATGCAATGCGAAGCTGAAGGGCGCCTAAATCCGTAGCGCATCGGTAAGGAGCAAAGCATGATGCGGTTTGTCATTGGTGCGGCGGTTTCGCTCATGATCGGGGCCGGAGCCGCGCTCGCGCAGGCCCCGGCGCCATCGACGGCGCCGGCCGCTCAGCCGGCGGCGCCGGCGAAACTGACCGCCGACCAGAAGAAGGCGATCTCGAAATCCTGCTCCGACCAGGCCACCGCCAAGGGCTTGCATGGCAAGGCACGGAAGAAGTTCCGGGCGGCGTGCAAGAAGAACGGCGGCAACGCGCCGGCGCAATAAAGCATGATCCCGAAAAAGCCGGTCCTCGGACTTTGATCCGAGGATGGCAGCCGGTTTTCGGAAAAGATCGTGCGCAAGCAAAAGGCCAGGGCGGCAGGGCGGGATGACGGTTCGGCCAAAACTCGTCCCGCCCGAGATGGCGGTCGACCATCGCTGAGACGACAATCGGAGCGCGGGGTGCCCGCGCTCCGATGACGTTTTGGGTCGGCCGATCGAAAGTTTACTGCAGCGTCAGCTCGGTCACCTTGCCGCGCTTGTCGCGGCCTTGGGCGTAGTACTGGCCGATGTTCTGCATCAGCGCCGCGTCCGACACCGAATAGATCACGGCGTCGGTCTTGCCGGTATTGATATGGCGGCGCCACAGGAAGTTCGGCACCACCCACAGATCGTTGTGGCCCCATTCGAAGCGCTTGCCGCCGACCTCGGTGACGCCGGTGCCTTCGATGCACACATAGTAGGTGCCGGCGGTCTCGCGCTTGAGCTCGGTCTCCTCGCCGGGGCGCAGGAGTTGCGCCGAGTAGTTCAGCGTCTTGAACACCGGCTCGCCGGTCACCGGGTTGACGAAGTCGAGCTTGAGGCCTTCGTACGGGTCGCCTTTTTCCTTGCGCAGGCTGTGCAGCATGTCCTTGACGTCCTCGCCGCGGAAATGGAACAGCGGCGACGGCGCGTGGCCGACGCCGCGCTGATGCGCGACGAAGGTCGGCTTGAGGCCGCCATGGCCGTAGAGGTGGCGCGAATAGCCTTCCTCGACGCTGACGGCCTGCACGTTGGTGTTGCCTTGCGCGCCCGGCATGTTGTGGTCGACCCAGGCGGCGTCGAGGAATTCCATCAGCGGCCAGTCGAGCGTGTCGATCCAGATGCACGGCTCGTTGGAATCGTTGCCGTGGTCGTGCCAGGTGCCGTTCGGGGTGAGGATCAGGTCGCCGCGATTGGCGGTGACGCGCTCGCCCTCGACCACGGTGTAGCCGCCCTTGTCGGACAGGATGGTGCGGCTGGCATTCGGCGAGTGCAGGTGCACCGGCGCGACGTCGCCCGGATTGTAGATCGAGATGGCGCAGCGGATGGTGTTGGTGACCTGCAGGCGGCCGTTGAGGCCGGGATTAAGGAGCAGGATGCTTTGCCGGTCGGCAAATTCGATCGGGGACACGTCGGCCTTGCTGGCGATTTCGGAAATCTGCTTGAGGTAGCCGGAATACTCGTTCCACTTCCACATGAAGGGCGAGGTCTTCATCTGGTTGACGGCAACGCGGCCGGTGCCGAGCTGGCCGGAGCCTTCGCCGCTCGTCTCGCTGAACCACGGCCGCTGCGCCGGCGCATTGGCTTGGGTGCGGATCCAGACCTGGTGCTTGCCGGCTTCGGTGTTGATGGCCTCCATCAACTCGCGCGCTTTGTTGGAAAGCCCGCCCGGGGCAGGGGCCTTCATGGTCACCGTAGCCATGCGTTTTCTCCTTGAAATACGAGGGCGCTCGCGTGCCTTTGCCCTGACGTATAGCTTCTCCAGGGCCGTTTGCAACGTGGCCGGAACGCGCGCTGCGCTGCCCACCCCGGCGAAAAGGCATAGCCGGCGCCGGCCGGGATTTGCGCCGGATCAATGACGGCGCCGAGCCGGCCGTCAGCTCGTGGAAATGAAATCGCGGATCGCCTTGGTGAATTCGGCCGGCCGGTCCATGTTGGAGATGTGGCCGGCGCCGGGCAGCTCGACATAGCGCGAGCCGTTAAGCTTTTCGTGAAGCTTGCGCATGGCCGGCGCCGGGGCATCCTTCTCGCCGCAGATGAACAGCACCGGATGCTTCACGCCGGCGACCGCGCCGGCGTAGTCGTGGTCGGCGAGCGCGGCCGCGCAGCCGATGAAGCCGTTGACCGGCGTGGCGCGGAACATGGCGCGGATCTTGTCGAGATGCGGCGGGTTCTTGGCCACCGTCTCCGCCGGAAACCAGCGCGTCACCGTCGGCTCGACCAGCGCCTCGATGCCCTTCGATTGCGCGATCGCGATGCGCTCGTTCCACTGCTGGGTCGACTGCGGCGTCGACTGGCACGGCGAGTCGCAGACGATGATGCGGTTGAAGCGCTCGGGATGGCACTCGGCGAGCCCGAGCGCCGTGGCGCCGCCCATGGAGAGGCCGCCGAAATGCGCCTTCCCGATCGACAGCGCGTCCATCAAGCCGAGCGCGTCGGCCAGCAGCGTGTCGAAGGCATAACGGCCGGCCGCCACCTCGGTGCCGCCGTGGCCGCGCTGGTCGTAGCGCAGCACGCGGAATTTGTCCTTCAGCGCCGCGGCCTGGTCGTCCCACATCGCGGTCGAGGTGGCGAGCGAATTGGAAAACACGATCCACGGCGCGCCCTCGGGGCCGTCGATCCGATAGTTGATGTCGATGCCGTTGGCTTTGACTTTCATGGCTGCTCCCTCTGTTGTCGCCCGGATGGAGCGAAGCGAAATCCGGGAACGATGCGGCGGGTGCCCAATCCCGCATTACGCTTCGCTCCATGCGGGCTACGTCTTCGGCAAGAAATCCTCCAGCAGCGCCAGCAGCGGCTGCGGCCGCTGCGTCGGCATGAAGTGCCCGGCCTCGATCAACTCGAAGCGCGCGCCGGGAATCTTTTTGGCCAAGTCGGCGGTGCCGGCGTGCGGCCGCACCGTGTCGTGGCGGCCGGCAACCACCATGGTGGGGCAGCGCACCTGCGGCAGCATGTGCAGCATGTTGGTGCGGGCGAGCGCGCGGAAGCCAAAGCCGAAGCCGACCGGATCGTTGCCGAGGTAGCGGCCGCGATACGCGGCGTAGTCGGCGGGGTCGCCGAGCGTCTTCGGATAGGAAATATCCAGCGTCGTCGGCAGCGCGGCGCGCATGCCTTCGCGCATGGCGAAGGCGGCGCGCTGGTCGAGCGCGGCGGCGCGGCTCGGGTCGACGCCGGGCGCCGGATTGCACAGCGTCAGCGATCCGACTTGGTCCGGATGCTGTTCCAGGAAGCGCAGCGCCTGGGTCGCGGCCGCCGCGACAGTGACGAAATGGTACGGCGGTGCCAGCGCGACGGCCTTGGCCAGCGCCTCGAAATCTTCGACCAGCATGTCGTTGGTGAATTCGCTGCGCACCTTCTCGGACAGCCCGGAGCCGCGCTGATCGTAGCGCAGCACGCGACAACGCTGCGCCAGCCGCGGCGCCACCTTATCCCACGAATTGAGCGTGCCGCCGAGCTCGTGCAGCAGCACGACGCACGGGCCATGCGTGCCGGAAAGCTCGTAGTGCAGGCTCACGCCGTTGGCGTCGATGAAAGGCACGCAAGTCTCCTAGTGTTTGCGTTGGCGCCTGGTCTGCTCGGCAAACCGGTGTCCACTGTTCCGGATCATGCCCTAGAATTCCCGGCCGATCAGGTGATCGAGCGAATAGCGGCCGCCGCCGTGGATCAGGAAATAGAGCGTCGCGACCAGCCACATCAACGTGTATTCCATGCCGAGCCTGTTCCAGAAATAGCGGCCGACCCTGTAGCGCTCGATATTGGTGACGATCAGGAACAGCGCCAGCGGCACGCAGGCCGCGCGGGTGAGCAGCCCGAGCGCCAGCATCGGCCCGGCGATCAGCTCGGTCGCCGAGATCAACGGTGCCCAGAACCAGCCGGGGCGATAGCCCCATTTGTCGAGGTCGACGGCGAGCATGTGCACGTTGCGCTGCGGCAGGCCGGTGGTGGGAAACAAGCCGAACGTCATGCGCAGCCCGTGTGGCACCATCCATAGGCCGACGACGACGCGCAGCAGCGCCTCGGAAATCGGCGCCAGCGTCTGATAGAGCGGCGCGAGCTGCGGAAAGATCAGGGACGGTTCACCCATGGGGCACGCCGGCGCCGTGCTCAATGCGCCATCAGCACGGGCAATTTGGCATTGGCGAGGATATGCCGCGTGGTGCCGCCGAAGATCATCTGGCGCAGCCGGCTCTGGGTATAGGCGCCCTTGACGATGAGGTCGCAGCCGAGCTCGGCGGCCTTGGCGAGCAGCGTCTCGCCGGCGTTGCGCTTGCCGGTCGGCTTCAGCGTGATCGGCTCGGCGTTGATGCCGTTGAGTTTCAGCGAATGGGCCATCCGCTCGCCGCTCGGCCCGGCAACCGTGGAGCCTTCGACGGTGCAGATGGTGATGCGCTGCGCCTGGCGCAAAAGCGGCATCGCGTCCGCCGTGGTGCGCGCCTGCTCGGTCGAGCAATTCCACGCGATCAGCACATTGGTCGCCAGCGAGCGCGGCGAGGCCGGCGGCGCGATCAGCACCGGGCGACCGCTCTCGAACAGCGCGGATTCGAGCGTCACCATCGACGGGCTCTGCCACTCGTCGCCCGGCCGCGCCAGCACGATGCAGTCGAACACGCGGCCGTAGCTGCCGACGAAGTCGTGGCCGCTCGGCGCCGAGTCGAGCCAGGAGAACGACGGCGTGGCCAGCGCCGCGCCGCTCTGCGCCGGGACCTGGTGCTCCTTCATGAAGCCGCGGAACAGGTCTTCCGCCTGGCGCACCATCTCGGCGTCGTTCTCCTTCACCGCCACCATGGTCAGTCCGCTATCGGGATCCATGGCGACGAGGTCGGCAACCGCCGGACGCAGCGCGAAGCCCTCGATGCAGGATGCGAATTTCTGCGCCAGCAGCAGCGCCGTATCGAGCGCCGATGCCATCGCCGCATTGTGTTCCGTGGGTACGAGAATGGTCTTCATGCACACGCCCCACTTGCCCTTGGCCCCGAAATCGGCGGGCCACTTGCCCCTTGCTGCCGACGTGACCGTGCAATCATACTGCCGCGCGACTGGCGGACAAGCTCTTGCCGGGCGGCGACCGCGCTTTATCGCCGCGTCGATGGGGCCCGGAACCGGCGGCGGCCGGGCCGATGTTGGAAAGCGGGCGGGGAATCGATGGCGGAGCTTCTGATCGAAGATCAGCGCGCGGTGCGCGTCCTCACCATGAACCGCCCGGAGAAGCGCAATGCGTTGAACCTGACGCTGAGCGAGGCGCTGTTCGAGGCGCTGCGCGACGCCGACAAATCCGCGACCGTCCGGGCGATCGTGCTGACCGGCGCCGGGCCCGCGTTCTGCGCCGGCGCCGATTTGTCGGAGTTCGCGGCGCTGACCGAGGCCAATGCGGCGCTGGTCGAGCGCCGCGCCGATATCACGGCGAAGCTGCACGGGGCGTTCTCGCAACTGGCCAAGCCGGTTGTCACTGCCATCAACGGCGCGGCGATGGGCGGCGGCGCCGGC
>JASHQO010000288.1 GCA_030039105.1 Xanthobacteraceae bacterium | reverse complement strand
TCAGCGGATCATCGGCATAGCGCTGGTAGAAATCGTCGAGCACCGCGGTACGCTCCGGCCGGTCGTGCTGCGCCAGCGTTTCCAGCGCCGCCATGCGGTCGGTCATGTTGTTGGCTCCGGAATATTGCGCCAGCGCGCGGGCGATCGCGGCGCCGTCTTCGGTGATCGCCAGCAGATCGAGGCAGACGTTCTTGAGGGAGCGGCGGCCCGCGCTCTGCGCATCCGGACTGTACGGGCCGGAAGAATTCATCCGCTCGTAGATGCTCGAGAGCTCAGCGGCGTGTTGCGTGCCGATGGCCGCGCGCAACTTACGACGCGCCGTAAACACCGCGTCGGGATCGACATCGCTGCCGATCTCGCGGGCAAGGTCGGCTTCGCTCGGCGGCATCAGCGTGAGCGCAACGAACGCCGGCTCCAGCTTGTCGTCGGCCAGGATGGCGCCGAGCGCCGCCATCAATCCATCGTCACCGCGCAGCGGCTTGCCCTGGCGTAGCGCCGCCACATTGGACTTCAACAGCGTCATGGCGAGCGTTTGCACCGCCTGCCAGCGATTGAACGGATCGGCATCGTGCGCGGCAAGGAAGCGAAGGTCGTCGCCGTCGATCGGCACCGACAATTTGATCGGCGCGGAAAAGCTGCGGTTGATCGAGGGGATCGGCCGCTCGACGATGTTGCTGAAAACGAAGCTTTGGCTCGGCTCGCGCAATTCCAATACGCCGCGCGGCAGCGGCCGGCCGTCGAGGGCGAGCGGCAGATCGGCGCCGTCCTTGCCGACCAGGCCCACGGCGAGCGGAATCACCATCGGCTGCTTGGTCGGCTGGTTCGGCGTCGGCGGCACTATTTGCGTGATGTCGAGGCGGTACGTCTTGGCGTGCGCGTCATAGTGCGGCGCGACCTTGATGTCTGGCGTGCCGGCCTGGGAATACCAGCGCATGAATTGCGGAAAGAAATCGCGACCGCTGACGTCGGCGAAACACTGTACGAACTGCTCGACGGTCGCGGCTTGGCCATCGTGGCGCGTGAAGTACAAATCCATGCCTTTGCGGAACAGGTCCGGACCGAGCAGCGTCTCGATCATGCGCACCACCTCGGCGCCCTTGTCATACACCGTGCTCGTGTAGAAATTATTGATTTCGCGATAGATTTCCGGTCGAACCGGATGGGCGAGAGGGCCCGCATCCTCGACGAACTGGAACGAGCGCAGCGCCCGCACGTCGCTGATGCGCTTGACCGCGCGGGAGCGCTGATCGGCGGTGAATTCGCGATCGCGGAAGACCGTCAGTCCTTCCTTCAAGCAGAGCTGGAACCAGTCGCGACAGGTGATGCGGTCGCCGGTCCAGTTGTGGAAGTATTCGTGAGCGATCACCGCTTCGATACCGGCATAGTCGCTGTCGGTGGCGCTCTCGGGCGAAGCCAGCACGTATTTGTCGTTGAAGACGTTGAGGCCCTTGTTCTCCATCGCGCCCATGTTGAACGCCGAAACCGCGACGATCATGAAAATATCGAGATCGTATTCGCGACCGAACGCCTGCTCGTCCCAGCGCATGGCGCGCTTGAGGCTGTCCATGGCGTAGCCGCAGCGATCTTGCTTGCCGGGCTCGACATAGATGTGCAGCGCCACCTTGCGGCCCGACATGGTGGTGAAGTTGTCGGACATGCGCTCAAGCGCGCCGCCGACCATGGCGAACAGGTACGACGGCTTCGGGAACGGATCGTGCCAGATCGCGAAATGCCGCGTCGTGCCCGGCACGTCGCCTTGCGCGGTCATATTGCCGTTGGCGAGCAACACCGGCGCTTCGGCTTTGTCGGCTTCGATGCGCGTGGTATAGACCGCCATAACGTCGGGCCGGTCGAGAAAATAGGTGATGCGGCGAAAGCCTTCGGCCTCGCATTGGGTGCAATAGGTCGCGCCGGCGCGATAAAGGCCCATAAGCTGGGTGTTGTTGGTCGGATCGACGACGGTCTCGATCGCAAGCTCGAACGACCGGTTCGGCGGTTGCGCGATGGTGAGCTTGTCGGGCGTGGCGACAAAATTCTCCGCCGGCAGTGGCTTGCCGTCGAGCGCAAGCGATTGCAGCTTCAACTCGTCGCCATCGAGTACGAGCGGCGCCGGCGCGCCGGCGCTGTTAGGCTTGATCCTGAGCTTGGCGCGGACCGTCGTCGCGGTCGGATGCAGCGAAACGTCGAGATCGACCGTCTCGATCAGCCAGTCGGGCGGGCGATAATCCTGCAGGCGGATGGGGCGATGGTCTTCGGTGCGCATGCGAAGGATGTAGAGGTTTTGAGCGGCGATTGAAAGCCGCCGCGCTGCTACCGCGGTTCGGCGTGGCCGATGACGCGCCGGATGGTAGGGAAACGCCGCCGCAGCCGCCGTTCCATCGCGTCGACCATGTCGTGCACCGCGCCGACCGAGAGATCGGGTGCAACGTGGCAGTGGAAATTGACGATCTCGCCGTGCGCGGTCTCGCGCACGCGCACGTCGTGCACCTCGCCGAGTGCGGCGATTTCGGCGGCGAGCGCGACGAGTGCCTGGCGCACTTCGGCGATGCGCGCCGGCACCGCGTCGCGACCGGCGAGAACGTCGGCGGGCAGCGGCTCGATGTGGGTCTCGACTTCGACGTCCGGGCCGAGTTCTGCGCGGATGCCGGTTTCGAGGCGGCTCGCGATGTCGTGGGCGGTGGCAAGCGACATGGCGCCGTCGACTTCGAGATCGGCCGACACCGAAAGGCGGCCCGCGATTGCCTGCACCGCCACGTGATGAATAGCGAGCCCGAGTTCGTGCGCGATGACCATGACGCGCTCGCGCACGGTCTCGTCGTCGAGCGCGCGGGGCTCGGTGGTGATGGTGATTTCAGCCGTCGGCATGTCGGCGCGAATATCGTGGCTCAAGCGCTCTTTGATCGCCGAGACGCGATCGAGCGGCAGCGCGCGGCTGACGCTGACGCCCAAGTCGACGAACAACACGGCGCCGGCCGGCCGCGCCCGCACGCCGTCGACGGCGACGACGCCCGGCACTTGGCGTGCAATGGCGGCGATGCGGTCGCTGACGCCGGCTGGTGCCGTGTCGGTCAAGGTGTCGATGGTGCGCCGGCCGAGTCGCCAGCCGGCGATGCAGATGAACACCGCGACGACGATCGCCGCGGCGGCATCGGCCCAGGCATAGCCGAGCCGCACGCCGCCGAGGCCGATCAACACCGCCACCGACGACCACATGTCCGAGCCGAAATGCAGCGCGTCGGCCGCGAGCGCCTCGCTCGACGTCGCCGCGGCGACGCGGCGCAGCGTGCGGGCGCGGAAGAAATCGACCGCGATCGAGCCGGCAATGACGGCGAAGGCGGCGCTGGTCGCCTCGACCGCTTGCGCCTGCGCGCCGATCAGCCGCTGCACCGCTTCCCAGACCACGATGGCGGTGAGGATGAACAACAGCGCCGTCTCGGCGAGCGCGGTCACGCTCTCGACCTTGCCGTGGCCGTATTGGTGCTCCTTGTCGGCCGGCTTGCCGGACAGCCGGACGGCGAAATAGGTCAGCGCTGTCGCCGACAGATCGATCAGGGAATGGCCGGCCTCGGAGAGGATCGCGAGCGACCCGGTCAAGAGCCCGACGATCGCTTTCGCTGCCGTCAGTCCCGCCGAGGCGGCGATCGATCCGAGCGCGACCCGTTCCTTGTCGTTCATGCGACCCCCAATGCCGGGAGGCGATAGCATATTCGACTGTTCGCGCGCTTCGTAGTCGATTGCCGCTCTTCCCAGTTCTTCGATGGACGCCGCCCGCCCGCCGCGAAAGGTATTCTTTCGATGATGCGCCATTCAGGCGGGGCGTTGTCGCGGAGTTTATTATTGCCGAACGAAACGAAGATGAGGTCCGAACAACACCGGGACCCCGAATAACACCTGGACCCAGCGTATACCCAGCGATGGGCACTCGCGACTTTGCCGGTTATGCCGAGAATGTGCGGCGACAGCCTGGAAAGATACCCGGCACCGGCCGATGCCGCTCGCGTAGTCCGACGACGCAGGCGCCAGTGAAGGTTTGGCGGCTCCTTTGACTCAAAGGAATATTTTGGCGCGTCAAAGCCCCGATCAGTTGAGTACGTGAAGATTTGTAGCCTGTACGGGGCAGGATTCTACTACATGCCCGGCACCGACCTGTGCATCAAGGTCGGCGGCTGGGTCCGCGCTGAAGCGGTGTGGGGTGGCAACGGCAGCGTGACGTGGGGCCCGTTCAACG
>JASHQO010000287.1 GCA_030039105.1 Xanthobacteraceae bacterium | reverse complement strand
GCCGACGGCCGGCGCTCGCTCTGCCGCGCCGCGGCCGGCATCGGCACTACGCAGCGCGCCTATCCACAGACCGCGTTGACGCTCAATCTCGGCCACGTCCGACCGCACGACGACACTTCGACCGAATTCCATACCGAGCACGGGCCGTTCACCCTCGTTCCGCTGCCCGGCCGGCGCTCGAGCCTGGTTTGCGTGCTCGATCCGGATGGCGCCACCGCGCTTGCGGCGCTCAACGACGGCGAATTGTCGGTGGCGATCGAGCATCGCGCCCATTCGCTCCTTGGCAAAATGAGCGTCGAGCCGGGCCGCGGCATTTTCCCGTTGACGATCGAGAGCGCCGACGCCTTTGCCCGCGCCCGCATCGCGCTCGTCGGCGAAGCCGCCCACGTCGTGCCACCGATCGGCGCCCAGGGGCTCAATCTCGGCCTGCGCGACGGCGCCACCATCGCCGAGCTGGTCGCCGATGCGCGCCGGCAAAATCTCGACGTCGGCGCAGCCGACCTGCTGCAGCGCTACGACAGCCAACGCCGCGCCGACGTGATGAGCCGCACGCTCGCCGTCGATCTCTTGAACCGAAGCCTGCTCACCGCTTTCCTGCCGGCACAGGGCGCCCGCGGCCTGTCGCTCTATCTGTTCGACCGCATCGGCCCGCTGCGCCGCGCGCTGATGCGCGAAGGCGTCAGGCCGGCGGCCGCGCAGCCGCGGCTGATGAAAGGCGAGATAGTGTGAAATGCTATTTCCTAGGCACGGCTGCCGGCAAAAGCGGCTTGGCGGCGTGCCGCGGTCCGGCCTAGCCTTGACTCGGTGTTTCCCGGGCGCAGCGCAGCATGGAGCGAAGCGGCATGATGCGCTGCAGACCCGGGATCGCCGCACAGGCTCGGAATCTTTGACGATCCCGGATCGGTGCACCACCGCGTGCTGCACCGCATCCGGGAAGCCGTGCACGGATGAGATCGCCGCATGAAGCTGCCGCGCAATTTTTTCAAAGCCCTCGCCATCGGGGCGCCGGCGCCGCCCCGCGAATTGCCGCTCAAGCTCGAGCGCATGATCCATTTCGTGCCGCCGCACATCGAGAAGGTGCGGGCGCGGGTGCCCGAGCTTGTTCGTCAGGTCGACGTGGTGCTCGGCAATCTGGAGGACGCGATCCCGGCCGATGCCAAGGAAGCGGCACGCTCGGGCTTCATCGCCATGGCAAAGTCGTGCGACTTCGGCGACACCGGCTTGTGGACCCGCATCAACGCGCTCAACTCGCCGTGGGTGCTCGACGATATTTCGCAGATCGTCGCCGCGATCGGGCAACGGCTCGACGTCATCATGCTGCCGAAGGTCGAAGGCGCCTGGGACATTCATTATCTCGATCAGTTGCTGGCGCAGCTCGAGGCCAGGCACGGCGTCCAAAAACCGATCCTCATTCACGCCATCCTGGAGACGGCCGAAGGCGTCAACAATGTCGCCGACATCGCGGTCGCCTCGCCGCGCATGCACGGCATCAGCCTCGGCCCGGCCGATCTCGCCGCGTCGCGCGCCATGAAGACCACCCGCGTCGGCGGCGGTCATCCGGACTACAAGGTGCTGGCCGACGCCGCGCCCGGCGCACCGGCCGACGCGCCGCGCGCCGCTTACCAGCAAGACCTCTGGCACTACACCATCGCCAAGATGGTCGACGCCTGCGCGGCGGCCGGCATCAAGGCGTTCTACGGGCCGTTCGGCGATTTTGCCGACGGCGCCGCCTGCGAGGCGCAATTCCGTAACGCCTTCCTGATGGGTTGCGCCGGCGCCTGGACCTTGCATCCGAGCCAGGTGCCGATCGCCAAGCGGGTATTCTCGCCCGATCCGGCCGAGGTCGCCTTCGCCAGGAAGATCATCGACGCCATGCCGGACGGCTCCGGCGCGGCGATGATCGACGGCAAGATGCAAGACGACGCGACCTGGAAGCAGGCCAAGGTGCTGGTCGACCTCGCCCGCCTGGTCGCCGCCAAGGACCCCGACATGGCCGCCGGTTATGGTTTATGACCGTGGCCGCCGGCGCCGCCCGTCACAATTGCGGCCTTGCATGATCGCATCGTACCGGCTGTAATTTGCCCGAAGCCATGAACAAGATTCGCAACGCCAAATATCAGATCGGCCAGGTCGTGCGGCACCGCCTCTATCCGTTCCGCGGCGTCGTGTTCGACATCGATCCGGTATTCGACAACACCGACGAATGGTACGAGGCGATCCCGGCGGAGATCCGCCCGCACAAGGATCAGCCGTTCTATCATCTGTTCGCCGAGAACGACGAAACCGAATACATCGCCTACGTGTCGGAGCAGAATTTGCTGCCGGACACCAGCGGCGAGCCGGTGCGGCATCCGCAAGTGGCGGAAGTCTTCATCAAGGACGGCCGCGGCGGCTATCGGCCGCGCGCGGCGTCGCTGCACTGACCTTTTTAAAAGCTGCTTCCCGGATGCGGCGCACCGCCATAGCGCGCGCAAGACGCGCGTGAACGCGCTTTAGGTGCTGCGCCGCGCCCGGGACAAGTCACTGCTTGGGCGGCGGCGCGCCCTGCTGTTGCTGCTGCTGTTCGAGCTTCTTGCGCGCTTCGTCGGCGCGGCGCTGCAATTCGTCCTGCAGCTTCTTCTGCTGCTCCTCGAACACCTTCGGATCGGTCGGCGGGCCGTCATAGGCCTTGGCGAAATCCGACAGCGGCAGCACCAGGCTGATCGGCTGGCCGGTCGAGTTGATCGCCTGCACGACGAGGCCCTGCCCGCCCTTCATCTTGGTGATCATGTCGGCGGTGGCTTCGTAGTCGGCCATGCAGCCGTTGGTGAAGCAGATCACGTAGGGCGCAGTCAGCGGCTGGTTCTGGTCGATGATGACGCGGGTGCCGTGAATGAGCTGCATGCCGAGCGGCAAGGTCACGCGCAGGATCTTCTTCGGCTCGCCTTCCGGCTCGATCAGCACGGCGGCGACCACCGGCATGCCGGACTCGATGCGGGCGTCCTTGCCGGTGAAGCAGACCTGCTTGGCGTTGGCTTCCTGGCCCTTGAGACAGAACTTGGTCCAGGGCGAATAGATGAGCTGCACCTGGTCGTTGCCCTGGGCTTGCTGGCCCTGGCCGCCTTGGCCACCCTTGCCCG
>JASHQO010000286.1 GCA_030039105.1 Xanthobacteraceae bacterium | reverse complement strand
CGCCACGCGCCTTAGCGGCGAGCGTCAGCTTTTGCGTGGCGCCGGCTCCGGCCACGACGGTGTCGGCGGCGGTCGCGGCGATCGCGTAATCGCCGGGCGCGCCTTCGACATTGTCGAGATCGAGATGGATCGTGGACCGGTCGCCGGGCAGCAGGAAGCGCGGTAAGGTCGCCGTCAGCACCACCGGATCGCGCACGATGACGTCGGTGGTGGCGTTGCCGACCTTGTCCTTGCTCCACGCCACTGCCATGACGCGGACGGTGCCGGCGAAGTCGGGTATGTCGAACGCAACGTCCGCCGTGCCGCCGGCACCGACGGTGACGATGCCGGAGAAGAAGGCGAGCGGCGGCCCGGTCGGCGGGCTGGCCTGGAGTTGCGCGCCTTCGTCGCCGCCGGTGCGGATCTGGCCGCGCACGCCTTGCATGCCATCGATCAGTTCGCCGTAGAGATCGCGGATGTCGGCCGACAGCGCGCGCTGGCCGAGATAGTAGTCGTCCGGCGACGGCGGCTTGTAATTGGTCAGGTTGAGAATGCCGACGTCGACGGCGGCAATCGCCACCCGCGCCTCGTCGCCGGCCTTGAGCTCGTCGATTTTGACCGGGATGTGCAGGGTCGAGTTCGGCCGCAGCAAGGCCGGCGGCTTGAGATCGACGGTTAGCGTCTTGGCGGCGCGGTCGATGGCGAACCATTGCACGCCGATGGCGCGCCCGGGCATGCGTTGCGCCGGCGCGTCGAGCGGCCGCCGCATGGTCGCTACGATATAGGCACCGCTGCCCCAGTCGGTTCCGACCGGGATTTTTACTTGAGTCACGCCGGCCTGCTTGATGTCGGCGGTTTGGCTGGCGAAGAGCTTGTCGCCGACAACGGCGATCGTCAGCTTGCCGGCGCTGCGCGCGGTCACCGCGACCGTCATGGTATCGCCCGGCCGGTATTCGCTCTTGTCGAGCGCGGTTTCCAGCATGTCCGGCGTGTCGGCGCTGGCGTCGACGTACCAGCCGGCATCGAAGCCCACCGACGTCGTGGTGCCGCTTGCATCGGAAACATTGAGCCGGTAGCGGCCGAAATTCACCGGCAAGGACAGATGGCCGGGCTTGTCGGTGGTATCGAGCGAGCCGTCGGAAATCCGCCGCGTCGTTTTCACCGGCTCGAAATGCCACGCGCCGTCGCGCTTGTAGAACTGATAGCGGGTCTCGACGCTCAACAGCTCGTAGTGCAAGCCCTCAGTCGGAATCGTGACGCCGTTCGGTGCAACGACAACTATGTCGAAGCCAGCACTGGCGCCATCGGCCAGCGCCCGGCCGGAGAACAACGGCTTGACGCCGATCATGTTGCCGCTCGCGGCGACCGGCAGCGTGATGGCGTGCTCGACCGCCCGGCCGCCCGGCTCACTCATCCGCACGGTGATCTTGGCTTCGAGCGGGTGCGTGCTTGACGGCAGTTTGTCGAGATTGACGGTAAGCTTGGCCTTGCCGGACTCGTCGGTCGACGGCAGATCCTCAAGAGGCTGCTTCACGGCCGGCACGTCCTCGCCGTCGAGGCCGAACTCATAGCCGGCAAAGCCGGTGCGCTCGCCGGCGACGGCAATGTTGACGTCGCCGTCGAGATCGAGGCCCGCGGCCGGCGCGCCGTAGAGGAAACGGCCGGACAGATCCACGGTGACAGGATTGGTCTTGGAGATCGCGGTGCTCGACGACGTCATGTCGAACTCGATACGGTCGGGCACATAGTCCTCGACCAGGAAGGTGGTCTCGCCGACCGCCGGCCGCTTCGGATCGGTGAAGGCGTGGACGTGCCACGTGCCGGTCGGCGCCGATGCCGCGATCGGCAGCGCCAGGCTGTGGCCGCCGAGGCCGCCGTCCTGCACCACCGCGCGCTTATATTCGACGCCGTCGGGCCGCTCGATCACAAGGGTCAGCGGCGCGCCCGGGGCCGCGGCGCCCTGCGCATCGCGCAGCAGCGCGGTGACGTAGGCGGTCTCGCCGGAGCGATAGACGCCGCGCTCGGCATAGACGAAAGCATCGAGTCCGTTCGGCGCCGGCCGGCCGGAGACGCCGCGGTCGGTCAGATCGAAGGCGGGCGCGGCAAGATTGAGGAAGGCGAAATCGTCCTGGCCGTCGTTGACGGCAATGAGCATCGGTTCGGCGCCACCCTCACCCTTGGTGAGCCCGGATTCGAATTGCACGTGGCCGCCGGCATCGGTGCGGCGGCTCGCCAGCACCTCGTTGCTGCGCGAGATCAGCCGCACCTCGACGTCCTTCTTGGCATCCGCCGTCGCCAGCGAATTGACGAAGGCGTGGATGCCGTCATTGCCGGTGAACGCCGTGAGCCCGAGATCGGACACGATGAACCACTGCGTCGCCAGCGTGTCGTAGCTGTTGTCGAGGCTTTTGAGCTCCTTCGGCTGCGCCACCATGACGTAGACGCCGGGCTTGAGATCGCCGACCGCCTGATCGACCGGGAACGCCGTGGTGACGTCCTCGTTGATCGGCGCCCTGTCGATCGCGAGCTCGCCGCTCCACACCGGCACGCCGCGCGACTCCTTGAGGTGCGCGACGTCGGTGGTGTCGAGGCTGCGCTGGAAGTCGCCGCGATCGTAGCTGGTGGAGCCGATGATGGCGGCGACCAGGTTGCGGTCGCCGATGCGATAGATCTCGACGGCCGCCGCCTTGGTGTTGACGCTGATGACCGGGATGCCGCGTTGGCCGGCGCGCGGCAGCACGTAGGCGGTCGAGGAAAAGCGCACCTCGGGCCGGCGGTCGCGCACATAGACGGTGAAATCCGAGGATCGCGACAGCGATTCATGCACTACCGACGGCAGGCCGGCGCGCAGCGTCACTGTGTAGGTCTCGCCGTGCTTCAAACCCTCGACGCAGAGCTGCTTCTCGGTGGTCGAGATCGCCGGCTTGTCGATGCCGGCAACGACGACGAACGGCGAGAAATCGGTGCGCGCCGGCAAATCCTCGGACAACTGGAAGCAGGCGCGCGGCGACGCGGTGTCGGCATCGACCGAGTAGTCGAGCACGCGGAAGCCGTACTGGTCGCGCAGCCGCTCATATTGCGCCCGCACGTCGGCGGCTTCGCGGATGTCGAGCGACAGCCGCAGCGCGTCGAGCGCCGGCCGCCACAGCTCGCGCTGCCGCATGACGTCGCCGAGGAAAGCGAGACTATCGGCTTCCTCGTTGCGATTCGTGGTGCGCTGATAGGCGATATAGGCCGCGGTCGAGGCGCGCTGTAAGAGCGTGGCGCGCTCCTGGTCGTTGACCGGGCGAATCTGCATCACGGTGCGGCCGAGGCGCAGCCAGGTCGTCGCATCGTTCGGCTGCGCAGCAACGATCTGGCCGAGCAGCATCATGCCGTTGCGGAAATCGTTCTTGGCGAAGGCCGAGTCGGCATCTTTGCGGATTTGCGCCAACGGCTTGGTCGGCGCGCCGGCGTCCGACTTGATCTGCGCCTCGAGCTGCACCGCCGAGTCGGCGAGATCGTCGTCGACGAAGGCCTTGTCGGCGGCGCGGGCGGCAAACGGGACGGCAAGAACGAGCGCGGCCGCGACTGCGACCGCGAGACGGGCGCGAAGGAGCGCAAACATCGGTGGAATCCTCCCAGGGGTCGGCAATCTCGACCCGGTGCGGCGAGTGAATGCGACGATCTTGTCGAGGTTTTGACCGAACTGAGTCATTTCGAGCGAGACTTTGGGTAATCGCACTCAGTCGACCAAACAAAGCGGTAGCCGCCGACCGCAGCATGCCGCCGCGGCCGATCGGATTGCTCGCTTGGTCGCGCGGCCGGGCCAAAATGTTCACGGAGGGATTCCGTCCGGCCACGGCTACGATTAACCGGGCCTTTCGGCGCAAAATTCTATATATGCTTGGGTTGTCGGACGGCCCCGTAGCTCAGGGGATAGAGCAACAGCCTTCTAAGCTGAAGGTCCCTGGTTCGAATCCAGGCGGGGTCGCCACTCAGCCGGGGCATCAGTACGGATCGGCGACCTCCAGGATTTCCTGGCCCATCAGCACGCATGAGCCCCTGATCGGTGCGTAGAGGAAGCGCATGCGGTACGTGGCCTTGATGTAGTGGCCGGTGACCTCCAGCACGTCGAAGTGGCCATTGCCCTTGAGCGCCTTGACCGGCGGCAGCGCTTTGACCTGCGGGTCGATATCGACGGCATCGGTGGGCTTGAGCTCGACATGAAAGCGAAGCAGCGGCCCTGCCTTGATGAGCGCATCGGCCGTGCAAGGTTGATCCTGGGCGCAGGCCGACGATGTCATCAGCAGAAGAGCCGTCACCATGCGCTGCACCGAAACCTCCTCTGGCCGCGCCCCGCTCGCCGGCATCGGTCCCAATACCAAGGCGGCAGCGGTGCTGCCAGGGGCCGGTGCCGCGCCCTGGACACCGCGCGTGAAGTTGACGATGCTCCGCCTCCCGTCCTTGCCTTGAGGCGAGCCCCATGAAAGCGGCATACATCGAAAAATTCGGCGGCCCCGAAGTGTTGCAGTACGGCGACCTGCCCGATCCCATGGCCGGCCCCGGCGAAGTCGTGGTCGACGTCCATGCCGCCACCGTGAACGCCGCCGACTGGAAATTCCGCGCCGGCGAATATACCCGCCACGCCAACGTCAAATTCCCGCAAATTCCGGGGCGCGACTTTTCCGGCGTCGTCAGCGCGGTCGGCGAAGGCGCCGACCTCAAGGTTGGCGACGCCGTGTTCGGCGTGCTCGCCGCCGGCAAGGAGGGCACCTATTGCGAGAAGATCGCGATCGCCGCCAATATCGTCGCCAAGAAGCCGGACGGCCTGTCGCATATCAATGCTGCGGCACTGGCGCTGACCGGGCTCACCGCGGTCAATTCCGTCGAGGACACGCTGCAGCTCAAGCGCGGCGAGAAGATTTTGATCCAGGGCGGCGCCGGCGGCGTCGCCGGCTTCGCCATCCAGCTCGCCAAGCATCTCGGCGCCACCGTGGTCACCACGACCAGCGCCGCGAACATGGCTTACGTGAAGAGCCTCGGTGCCGACGAGGTGATCGACTACAACGCCCAGAACTTCACCCGGGTGGTGTCGGGCTGCGACGCGGTGTTCGACACGGTCGGCGGCGACGTCGCGAAGCAATCCTTCGCCGTGCTCAAGCCCGGCGGCCGCGCCGCCTTCATCGCCTCGGGCGCCGAAGCGCCGAAGCCGGACCGCACCGACGTCAAGGCGCTGCGGCCGCCGGTGCCGCGCTCGCGCAAGGCCATGGAGCGCGTCGCGCACTTGTGGGCCGAAGGCGCCATCAAGCCGCCGGAGGTCAAGCTCTACAAGCTCGCGCAGGCCGCCGAGGCCCACCGCGTCAGCCAAGGCCGGCATTTCCGGGGCAAGCTGGTGTTTCAGGTGCGGTGAGGCTCTCTCTGACGTGTTTCCCGGATGCGGTGCAGCACGAAGTGATGCACCGCTGTTCCGGGATCGTAGAGAACTCGGAGCGTGTCGCGATCCCGGGTCTGCAGCGCATCACTTCGTGCTGCGCTGCGCCCGGGAAACACGCGGGCTACGTCGCCGACGGATCAAAGCCGGAATCGTATTCGTCGCTGCAGAACGGACCGCCCTGGTACCAATCGCCGATTGGATCGGGCGGCAGCGTCTTTTGCGCGGTCATCGCCTGGGCGGCGAAATTTTCGGCAACGCCGGTTGGACGATAGCCGTAACGGAACGCGGCCTCGTTGTCCCACCAGGCGCGCGCGTTGTTGGAGGCGCCGAAGAAAATCTCGTAGCGCAGGTCCGGATGGTCGAGCCCGATCCGGATGAGCTGCGTCAAATCCTCCGGGCCGATCCAGATCGCGAGCCGCCGCTCGTCGACCGGCGTGTCGGCGAAATTGCCGATGCGGATGCAGGTCACCCGCAGGCCATGCTTGTGGGCGTAAAGCGCGCCGAGCGCCTCGCCGAAGGCCTTGCTGACGCCGTAGCGGGAATCCGGCCGCACCGGCTCGCCGGTGCCGATCTTGCGCTGCCGCGGGTAGAAGCCGACCGCGTGGTTCGACGAGGCGAATACGACACGTTGCACCTTGTTGCGCCGCGCCGCCTCGAACAGATTGTAGCAGCCGACGATATTGGCGCGCAGGATGCGCTCCCACGACTGCTCGACCGACTCGCCGCCGAGATGGACGATGCCGTCGACGCCGGCGCAGAGCTTCTCCACTGCCGCAAGCTCGCCGATGTCGGCCTGGACGAAGTTTTGGTGGCCGGCGAGATCGGACGGACGGCGGATGTCGCTCCAGACGATGTTCGGATAGGCGCCGTCGAGTAGCTTGCGCAGCCGCGTGCCAATGCCGCCCGCCGCGCCCGTCACCAGAACCGTCTGCACCGGAAATCCCCGTCAATGTCGGAAGCGACGACGATCGATCACACTTTCGGTTGCAGTCATCGTATGACATGATGGCGCGCAGCCGCAACATGAGCGGGACAACGGCAGGAGAGAGCCATGGATCGCCGCGCATTCATCCGCCTGGGCGCCTTGACCGCTGTCGCCGGCGCTGTTGCGGATTTCGGCCGGCCGGCACTGGCGCAGGCGAAGATGGCGCTGAAGGCCTCCGACGTGCATCCGGCCGGCTATCCGACGGTCGCCGCAGTCGAGAGCCTGGGCAAGAAGCTCGAAGCTGCGACCCAGGGCCGGCTGAGCGTGCAGATGTACGCCTCGATGCAGCTCGGCGGCGAGAAGGAAGCGATCGAGCAGGCGCAAGTCGGCGCCATCCAGCTCGCCCGTGTCTCGGTCGGCACCCTCGGTCCGGTGATCGACGACCTCAACGTATTCAACCTGCCGTTTCTGTTCCGCAACGTCGACCATATGCGCAAGGTGATCGACGGCGACATCGGCACCGAGCTCCTCGACAAGGTCACCGCCAACGATAAGGCCGGCCTGATCGGCCTGTGCTGGATGGATGCCGGCGCGCGCAGCGTCTACACCATCAAAAAGCCCGTCCACGCCATCGCCGACCTCAAGGGCCTGAAAATCCGCGTCATCGGCAACCCGATGTTCGTCGACATGATGAATGCGCTCGGTGGCAACGGCGTCGCCATGGGCTACGACCAGGTGTTCTCGGCGCTGCAAACCGGCGTCATCGACGGCGCCGAGAACAATCCGCCGAGCTACGTGTTCGACAATCATTACACCGTCGCCAAGCACTACACCCTGACCCAGCACCTGATCGTGCCGGAGATGCTGGCGTTCTCGCGCAAGACCTGGGACACGCTGTCGAAGGACGACCGGGCGTTGATCGGGAAATTCAGCCGCGAGGCGCAATTCGAAGCGCGCACGCTGTGGGACAAGTACGAAAATGACGCCATGGCCAAGGCCAGGGCCGCCGGCAACGAGATCATCGAGGTTGCCGACAAGAAGCCGTTCCAGGACGCGGTCAAGCCGGTGTGGGACAGATATGGACCGAAATACGCCGAGATGATCAAGCGCGTCGCGGCGGTCTCCTAGCTGGCCCTCCCCCTTTTGGCGGAAGCATCATGGCGTCGATCTATCGCCGGCTGATGGACGCGCTCTATCTCGCCTGCGTGCTGATCGCCGGCACGGCGCTGGTCTTGATCTCCGCCGTGATCCCGTGGGCGGTGTTCACCCGCTACGTGCTCAACAGCGCCGCGTCATGGCCCGAGCCGACCGCGGTGCTGCTGATGATCGCGGTGACGTTCTTCGGCGGTGCCGCCTGCTATCGCCGGCGCGCCCACATGAACGTGTCCTTCCTCGTGCGGTCGCTGCCGTCGATACCGCGGATGATCGCGCAATTCCTGGCCGAGCTGCTGGTCGCCGCCATGGCGCTGTTCATGGTGGTCTATGGCGCCAAACTCGTGGAGGCGACCTGGTACAACACGATCGCCGACTTTCCCTGGCTGCCGGTGGGCGTGACCTACCTGCCGATCCCGCTCGGCGGCGCGGCGCTGCTTCTCTTCGTCATCGAGCGGCTCTCATTCGGCGCCGCAACGCTCGCCGAAACCGCAACACCGCAATTCGACTGAGCGCGCATAGCCCGCCATGGATGTCGCCGTCCTCCTGGTCACGATGTTCTTCTGCTTCGCCATCGGCGTGCCGATCGCCTATTCGCTGGCGCTGGCGGCGATTGCGGCCGGATTCTGGATCGGCATTCCGCTCGAGGCGGTGATGCTGAAAATCTCCGACGGCGTCAGCAAGGTCGCGATGCTGACCATTCCGTTCTTCGTGCTGGCCGGCGCCATCATGGCCGAAGGCGGCATGGCGCGCCGCCTCGTTGCCTTCGCCGACGTGCTGGTCGGCTTCACCCGGGTGCGCGGCGGGCTCTCGGTGGTCAACGTCATGGCGACGACGTTCCTGAGCGGCATTTCCGGCTCCGCGGTGGCCGATACCTCGGCAATCGGCTCGGTGATGATCCCGCAAATGGAAAAGACCGGCTTTCCCCGCATCTTCGCCACCAACGTGACGATCACGGCGTCGGTGCAGGCGCTGCTGGTGCCGCCGAGCCACAACGCCGTGATCTATTCGCTTGCGACCGGCGGCACCATTTCGATCATCTCGCTGTTCATGGCCGGCGTCATCCCCGGCCTGCTGCTCGGCTTTTCGCTGGTCGTTCTCTGCATCGTCATCGCCTATCGCGAAGGCCATCCGCGCGGTCAGACCGTGCCGCTGCGTCAAGCGATCGGGATTTGCGCCGACGCGCTGTGGGGCCTGATCACGCTCGCCATCATTCTCGGCGGGATTTTGGGCGGCGTATTCACCGCGATCGAAGCCGGCGCGGTCGCCTGCGTCTGGGCGTTCTTCGTCACCATGTTCATCTATCGCGACTATAGCTGGCGCGATTTGCCGGACCTGGTGCATCGCACCTTGCGCACCGTGGCCATGGTGCTCACCCTGATCGCCTGTGCGTCGAGCGTCGGTTACGTGATGGCGCTGACCCAGATGCCGGCCAAGATCACGGCATTCTTCCTCAGCATTTCCAGCGACAAGAACGTCATTCTGCTCCTCATCAACGTCATGCTGCTGGTGCTCGGCTGCCTGCTCGACATGGCGCCGTCGATCCTGATCTGCACGCCGATCCTATTGCCGGTGATGATGAATTTCGGCGTTGACCCGGTGCATTTCGGCATCATCATGATGCTCAACCTCGGCATCGGGCTGTGCCATCCGCCGGTCGGCGCCATCCTGTTCGTCGGTTGCGCCGTGGGCAAGGTCAGGATCGAGGAGGTGATGAAGAAGATCTGGCCGTTCTACGGCGTCATGCTCTTGGTGCTGCTGCTCGTCACCTACGTCCCGGAAATATCGCTCTGGCTGCCGCGGCTGCTCGGCCTGTGAGGGCTAGATCGCCGCTTCCGACGCGGGGTCGAAGAAATGCAGCCGGTTCGGCCGCAGCACGAAGCGCAGCTTGTCGCCGCGCTGGGCGCGCACCGTCGGCTCGACGGAGACCACCATGGTCTGGCCGCCGACCTGCAGGTCGAGCAGAATCTCCGCGCCGAGCCGCTCGACCACCTCGACGATGCCGTCGAGGCACAATCCCGGCGGGTCGCCGCCGTTGGCGATGTGCAGATCTTCCGGGCGGATACCCATTGTCACCTCGCGGCCGGCATAGGGACGCAGGCGCGGATCGATCTCGGATGGCACGTCGATGCTGAAACCCGGACTGTCGGCACGCAGGCCGCTGGCGCCGTTGCTGACCCGCACCGCCGCGAAATTCATCGCCGGCGAGCCGAGGAAGCCGGCGACGAAGCGATTGGCCGGCGCGTTATAAAGCTCCAAAGGCTCGCCGACCTGCTGCACCTCGCCGCCGCGCATGACGACCACGCGATCGCCCAATGTCATCGCCTCGACCTGGTCGTGGGTCACATAGACGGCGGTGGTGTTGAGCCGGCTGTGCAGCTTCTTCAACTCGACGCGCATCTGCACCCGCAGCTTGGCGTCGAGGTTGGACAGCGGCTCGTCGAACAGGAATACCTGCGGGTGCCGCACAATGGCGCGACCGAGCGCGACGCGCTGGCGCTGCCCGCCCGATAGCTGCCGCGGCTTGCGCTTGAGATACTCGCCGATGCCGAGAATGTCGGCGGCCTCCTGCACGCGCTTGCCGATCTCGGCGCGGTCGACGCCACGCATCTTCAGCCCGAACGCCATGTTGTCGTAGACGCTCATGTGCGGATAGAGCGCGTAGTTCTGGAACACCATGGCGATGTCGCGGTCCATGGGCGGCAGGTCGTTCACCACCGTATCGCCGATCAGGACCTCGCCCGAGGTGATCGATTCGAGCCCGGCCACCATGCGTAACGTCGTGGTCTTGCCGCAGCCGGAAGGTCCGACCAGGACCACGAATTCCTTGTCGCGGATTTCGAGGTTCACGTCTTTGACGGCGGGCACCTCGTCGTACATCCTATTCAGGTTTCGCAGCAGCACCCGCGCCATGGCTTACCCCTTCACCGAGCCGGTAAGGCCGGCGACGTAATACTCGACGAAGAACGAGTAGATGAACGCCACGGGAATCGAACCGAGCAGCGCGCCGGCCATCAATTGCCCCCAATAGAAAACATCGCCGCGGACGAGCTCCGAGGTGACGCCGACCGCGACCGTCTTCTGCTCGGCCGAGGACAGAAATACCAGCGCATAGATGAATTCGTTCCACGACAGCGTGAAGGCGAAAATGCCGGCCGAAAGGATGCCGGGCACGGCAATCGGGAAAATGATGTAGAGCATCGCCTTCCAGCGCGTCGCGCCGTCGATGCGCGCACATTCCTCGAGCTCGCGCGGGATCGCCTTGAAATATCCCATCAGCAACCAGGTGCAGAACGGAATGAGGAAGGTCGGATAGGTCAAGACCAGCGCCCACGGCGTATCGCCAAGCTGAAAATTGCGAATGATGTCGGCGAGCGGAATGAAAAGCAGCGTCTGCGGCACCAGGTAGGTGATGAAAATCCCGGTGCCGAGGCTGCCGCCGAACGGAAATTTGAGCCGCGCCAGCGCGTAACCGGCAAGCAGGCCGCAAAACAGCGAGATGATCGTCGATACGATGGCGATGAAGAGCGTGTTGAGCATCCACCTGGCGAACAGCGTTTCGGTCAAAAGATCGACGACGTGAACCAGGGTCGGATGCGCAGTCCAGAACGGCGCATAGTTGGGTGCCATCCACGGCCGATACAGCTCGCGGTCCGGACGGACCGAGGTCACCAGCATCCAATAGAACGGGAACAGCAGCCAAACGATGAAGGCGCCCAGCGGAATGTAGAAGTAGACCCAGCGTCGCCACTTCGCCCCTTCAATCATGGCTCAGTGCACCTCGACCCGGCGGATGTAGAGTAGCTGCACCACCACGATGATCAGCAGGAACGGGAACATGGCGAGCGAAATCGCGGCACCTTCGCTCAGCAAGCCGGTGCCGACGCCGACCTGGTAGGCATAGGTGGCAAAGAGCTGGGTCGCGTTCGCCGGTCCGCCGCCGGTCAGCACGTAGACGAGCTGAAAATCGGCGAAGGTCTGAATGATCGAGAACAGCATCACCACCATGGTCACCGGCAACAGCAGCGGCCAGGTGACGTGCCAGAAGCGTTGCCACGGCTTGGCGCCATCGATCGCGGCGGCCTCCTGCAGCTCGGGATTGATGGTCTGCAGCCCCGCCAGCAGGCTGATGGCGAAGAACGGCACGCCGCGCCACACGTTGACGATGATCACCGAGATCAGCGCCAGATCGGGATTGCCCAGCCAGTTGATGCGGCCGTGGATGAGGCCGAACTGAAACAGTGTCCAGTTGATGACGCTGAAGGTCGGGTCGAACATCCACTTCCAAGCGAAGGTCGACAGCACCGTCGGGATGATGAACGGCAGCAGGATGAAGGCCCGTGTGAACGCTTTGCCCCTGAAGTGTCGATTGAGCAGCAAAGCGAGCCACAGGCCCAACGCCAGTTTGAGCACCGTCGCCACCGCGGTGTAGACGAAGGTGTTCCAGACGGCGACGCGGAAGATGCTGTCGCTCAGCAGCGCCGTGAAATTCGCCAAGCCGACGAAATGACCCGGAATGCCCACCCTGGCGTTGGAGACCGACAGCAGCACGCCTTCGACGAACGGATAGGCGATAAACAGGCCGAGCAAGATAACGGTCGGCAGCAGCAACGCTGCCGCCAGCCAACGCTCGTCCTCGAGCAACAGCGTCGCCGCTCCCCGCCGCGGCGCCCGGGCGAAGGCTCGCTGGTTGACGGCTTCGCTTATCGCCATCGCCGGTTCCTCTGCGGACCGGCGCGATTACGGCGCACCGGTCCTGCGCAAATCATACACCGCACGCGCGGCGCGTCAGGCGTGAATCTTCTGCACCTCGCCGGTCGCCCATTTCACCGCGTCCTCGGCGGCCGTGCCTTGGACCGCTTTGGCGTACATGTCGATGATGATGTACTTGCTCAAAACCTCCGCGGCATTGCGATCCGCCGGCCCGGTATAGCCGGGAAAGTGGGCGCCGCGGCCGACGGTGCGGAACGGCGCCATGACCGGATCCTTGCTCCAGATCGGGTCCTGCTCCCACACCGTCGTGGCGCCGACCGAGTAGCCGGCCTGCGAGTCGAACCACTCTTGATAGACCGGCTTCGAGTGGATCCAGGCGAGGAACTTCTTGGCGGCGTCCTGCTGCTTGGAATAGCCCATCAGCATGTTGGTGTGCGGCAACTGATAGGAGAATTGCCCGGCCGACCCTTTGGGCAGCACGCCGTGCAGAATATCCAGGTACAGCGGCGTGCCTTTCTCGGTCTGGTATTTGTCGGGCTCGCGCTTGGACAGCAGATAGATCGAGGCGCCGTTGAGCGTCGAGCTGATCGTGCCGGCAAGGAACGCGCGGTTGTTGCTGGAGTCGTCCCAGGCCAACCCGCCTTCGTCGCAGCAGTCCTTCCAGAACGCGACCGCGTACTTGACCGATTCGACCGTCGCCTTGCTGTCGAGCACGACCTTCTTGCCGTCCTTCTCGACCTCCATGCCGCCGAACGACCACAGAAACGGATACCAGAAGGTCGGCGGATCGCCGAAGCTGTGGCCGAGCGCCTGACCGATCGGCTGCCCTTTGGCCTTGAGCTTCTTGCCGGCGTCGCGGTACTCGTCCCAGGTCTCGGGAAATTTGTTGTAGCCGACAGCCTCGAACCAGGATTTGCGGTACGAGTTCTCGGTGCCGACGATGCACCACGGCACGCCGAGCCATTTCTTGCCGTTGTTGGCAACGACCGTCGATTCCTCATAAAAGCCGCCCTGATCCTTGCCGATCTTGTCGGCGATGTCGCTGACGTCGACGAGGCTATCGGCGTAGAGTTGCGGCCAATTGTTCAGCGCGCAGATGACATCGGGGCCGGATCCCGACTGGATAGCGGCGGTGGTGCGCGCCTGGATGTCGTTGCCGTTGATCATCTCGATGCTCAGCGTAATGCCGAGATCCTTGGCGCATTGCGCAACGATTTGGTTGCGCAGGAGAGCGTCCGAGCTCGGAACGAAGTCGTTCCAGCGCAGCCAATGCACGGTCGCGCCCTGCGCATAGGCCGGCGCCCGCCCGGTCGCCAGGATCGCGGCCATCCCGCCGGTCTTGGCGGCGACCGCGCCGGCACCAGAAAGCTTCAGGAATTTTCGCCGATGAATGCGGGCCATTTGTACCCTCCCTTTTGGCGTCAGATTTTGATTGACGGTTCTCGTTGCGGAAAATGGCTATCACATTTTCCGCGAGCGGCGAAGCACGGTCAGCATCGGGAATGGGCGCGCGCCCCACCCCCTCCCTGCTGCATTTTGATGCAGGACGACGGCCATTCGACCCGTTGCCGCCCCTAGCCGGCTCCCAGGGTCTCAGAGTATGCTTTCGGTCCACGCCAAAAATCGCAGAAAAACCATGGCGGCCAAATCGGAGGACACGAATGACGCAATCCAGCCCGCTCTCCCAATCCCGCCCTACCCGCCGCAACCTCCTCAAGAGCGCGGCGCTCGGCTCGGCCGCGGCTTTTGCCGCGCCTTACGTCAAGGACAGCTACGCCGCCGGCTCGCTCTCGCTCGGGGTGTGGGACCACTGGGTGCCCGGCGCCAACAACACCCTGACCAAGCTCTGCAACGAATGGGGCGCCAAGAATAATTGCGAGGTCAAGATCGACTACATCACCTCGCAGGGCGAGAAGGACAAGCTGACGGCGGCCGCCGAAGCCCAAGCCGGCACCGGCCACGACATCATGTCCCATCGCGACTGGAACATCCGCATTCACCAGACCGTGCTCGAGCCGCTCGACGACGTCGTCGGCGGGCTCATCAAGCAATACGGCCCGATCAGCCCGGTGGCCGAATATCTGGCCAAGATCAAAGGCACTTGGAGCGGCGTGCCAACCACTGTCGGCAGCCAGGTGAAGCCCTGCCAGTCGCGCCTCGACCTTTATCAACAATATGCCGGCCTAGACCTGCGCGACATGTTCCCGGCCGACGTGTCAAAATACGACAAGGCGAAGATCGATACCTGGAGCTGGGACACCTATCTCGACGCCGCCCAGAAGCTCCACAAGGCCGGCTTCCCGGTCGGCCTGCCGATGGGTCAGTCGAGCGACGCGGTCGATTGGGTCGGCGCGCTGTTCAACTCCTTCGGCGTCGTCATGGTCGACGCCAAGGACAACATCAAGATCAACTCCGATGAGGCCCGCACGGCGTTGGAGTACCTAAAGAAGCTGATGGCGGTGAACCCGCCCGAGGTCTACGCCTGGGACGACGCCGGCAACAACCGGTGGATCATTTCCGGCAAAGGCTCGGGCATCATGAATCCGCCGAGCTCCTGGGCGGTGGCCATCCGCGACAACAAGCCGGTGGGCGAGCAGTTGTGGCACCACCCCATGCCGCGTGGTCCGAAGGGGCGCTTCGTCGGGCAACTGCCGCAGTTCTACGGCCTGTGGAGCTTCTCCAAGAACAAGTCTGCGGCCAAAGACCTGCTAACGTATATCTCCCAAAAGGACGCGGTCGCCCAGCTCGTTGCTGCCTCCTCCGGTTACGACCTGCCGTCGTTCACGAGCATGTACGACATCACCACTTGGCAGACGGTCGCGCCTCCGGCGGGCGTCGTCTACAGCTACCCGCCGCGCGGCGACGAGCAGACTTCGATCACGGGCGCGCCGGCGCGCTCCGAGGTCGGCGCCCAGATCTACAACCAGGCGATCAATACCGTGATGGTGTCGAAGTTCACCCAGGGCAACGAGAAGCTCGACGACGTCATCAAGTGGGCCGAGAACGAGCTCGAAGGCACGTTGCGCGCCTAAACCATGATGCGATTAAGTGGAATCGGATCGTGGTCTGGTTTTTTCGTTGGAGCATGATCTTTTCGGAAAACCGGCATCCAGCTTTCCGGTTCATGCTCTAAAAGCACGTTCGGTTCGCAAGCACTCCACATGCCGGCCTTGGCGGCCGGCATGTGCCACTGGCGATGGGAGGCTGACCCGGCAGGGCCAGCGGCGTGGACATGGCAGATACCGTCCAGACTTGGTCGCCGCAGCTACCGGGCGTCGCGCTACGGCCGTCCGCGCGACAGAACCTGCGGCTGTTCCTGCAGCGCCGCTCGACCATCGCCGTTCTGATGTGCCTGCCGCTGATCCTGATCATCGCCTGCCTGGTGATCTATCCGGCGTTCTATTCGATCTACCTGTCGATGCTGAACAAGACGCAGACCCGCTTCATCGGGCTCGGCAATTTCCGCTTCCTGTTGTCGCGCGACGTTTTCTTGATGGTGGTGGAGCAGACCGCGATCTTCGCGCTCACCGCCGTATTCTTCAAGGCGCTGATCGGGCTGATTACCGCCCACCTCATCAACAATCTGCCGGCCAGCGGCCAGCGCAAATGGCGCGGCATGATGCTGGTGCCTTGGGTCATTCCGCTGGCGCTCTCTTCGCTCGGCTGGTGGTGGCTGTTCGATCCGATCCACTCCGCCTTCAACTACATCCTGCAAAGCTTCGGCTACGACGAAGTGCCGTGGCTGAGCAGCCCGTACTGGGCCAGGTTCTCGGTGATCCTGGTCAACGTCTGGTACGGCGCGCCGTTCTTCCTGATCATGTACCTGGCGGCGCTCAAATCGGTGCCGGACCAGCTCTATGAGGCCGCCGCCATCGACGGCGCCAATGCCTGGCAGAAATTCGTTCACATCACGCTGCCGATGATGCGCAACATCATCTCCATCACCGTGTTGTTCTCGCTGATCGTCACGTTCGCCAATTTCGACATCGTGCAGATCATGACCGCCGGCGGCCCGCGCAACATGACGCATGTGTTCGCCACCTACGCCTTCATGCTCGGCATACGCTCCGGCGACCTGCCGCTCGGCGCGGCGACCTCGCTGTTCATGTTCCCGATCCTGGCGATCGCGGCGATCTTCATCCTGCGCGGCGTGCGCAGGCGCGGCAGGGAAATCGGATGAGCACGGCCGCCGTCGCCTCCCGCGGCTTTGGAATTTTTGCCGCCCGCGCCAGTCTGCGCAGCAATCGGCGCTGGGCGCTGATCGCGTCCTACGTGTTCCTGACGATCTTCGCGATCTTCTTCCTGATTCCGCCCTATTACATGATCGTCACCGCGTTCAAGAGCGACGCCGAAATGGCGCGAATGGCGACCAATCCGTGGTTCATCGCCGACGGCGTCACGCTCGACCAATTTCGGATCCTGCTGACGCAGACCGACTTCCTGATCTTTTTCCGCAACACCATCATCGTCACGGTCTGCGTGGTCGCGATCACCATGGTGG
>JASHQO010000285.1 GCA_030039105.1 Xanthobacteraceae bacterium | reverse complement strand
CTGGTGGCGCGCCTGGCGCGGGACTTTCCACGCGAACATGAGCCATGCCCGATCGGCTCGGATCGCGCGCTCGACAACGCGCTGATTACGGCGCCGGAGGCGCGCAATCCGGAGCTTTTGAAGAAGCTCGACGCGGTCGCCGGCCGGGTATTGCGCGGCTGAACGGCTCGCAGCCGCGATGCCGACAATTATGGGATGGGGTCGAACGAATTATTGACCGGTTCTGTGGCATCGTTGCCTTACAGATCGCGTTGCTGCTTGCGCGGCGGAATGGCCTGCCGGCCAGTGGCGTTTAGAGACGGTTAGCCATGCGGGCGCTTGGAATGTCTGCTGTCGAGAAATAAAGCCGGGGCATAGGAAATGTCCGACTCCCTGAAGAATGACGCCGCCACCCTGCCGCTCGCCCCGCCGCTCGCGCCGCTCGGCATCAATGACATTCTGCAGGATGCCGACGCGCTCCTTGCCTTAATGGGCAAGGAAAGCCTCGACGTAGTTGCCGATCTCGCCAACGCCCTTACCGTTTCCGCCCATGACGCCGGTGCGTCCGACATCGAGGAGGCCGCGCGCAACCTCGGCCGTCTCGCCGCAGGCCGCGGCCCGGTCGCGCTTGCCGGTGCCATGCGTGCACTCGCCGATGCGATCTCGCGCACCGAGCGGGCACTCGCCGCTTAGTCTTGCCGGCGGGTTTATACAGGTACGCTTCGGGGCGCGCTGTCCCGGCGCTCGAAAAATTCGATCGTCCGGACGATGTTCACCGTGCCGACGACGATTGATCCTGCGACCACGGGGGTCAGATAGCGCGGCTCCAGGTGCACCATGGCGTAGAGTCCGCCGACCACCAGATAAAACAACCAGATTCCGACCGAGACGCTGGTTTCGGCAGTCCAGCCTTCGCGCACGAAGCGGATCGGGGTGACGACGAGGAACGCCAGAAAGACGAAAACCGAGATCGTCATCACGCTCCAATTGACGATGACGCCGGGAATCGCCCACCAGTTTCCGGCGCGGACGGCACTCTCGCGCGCAAAACCCTGATCGCTGCCGGTGTTCCACAGCAGCACGTCGCGCACCGTCTCGACCGGCCGCACCGCCTGATGCAATTGCGTTTCCGAGATGTGGTAGAGGGTGTGGCGGATCATCGCCACCGGATGGTCGCGCCAGCCGCGCAGATAGGCGAGCGTCGCCTCGTGCGACATGCGGATGGCATCCCAGCCGAACTCGTCGTGCAGCATGGCGCTCGATTCTTTTTCGTAACCAAAACGCTGCACCCGCATTTTTTCGAGGATACGGCGGCCAACGATGTCGATTGGCGTCGAGCCGGAGTAGATCGTCGCATCATAGACCGCAGCTTCGGTCAGGGCGTCATATAGCGCCGCCTGCGCGGTGGAGGTGACGACGGCGGCGCCGACCCGCTCCAGATTCCACTGAGTATAGGCGACGTGGGTTGCGATCAGCGGCACAAAGACCAGCGCAACGGCGGCCCATTGGCGCGGCCGCGACGGCTCGGTCATGGCTGCGGCGACAGCGAGCGGCAAGAGCCCCACCGCCATGAACGCCATCACTTCCCGCATCAGAAAGGACACCGCAACCAGCGCGCCGGCGCCGACGAACACCAGCAATGATCGCGGCTCACGACGCAGCGCGACGAGCCCGAGGATGCAGGTCGCTATGGTCGTGGTGCTGCCGGTGAGGCTGTCGGACAGGATCGCCTGATCGACCACGAACTGCATGGTGGTGGCCTGTGCCGCGACTACGGCGAGGCTCAACCGGACGCCGAGTCCGAACGCTCGCGTCAGCCGATAGACCATCGCAGTCGCCCACAGCGACATCGCGAACTGGAAAAGCACGACCGCCCAGGTCCAATCACGCCCGGCGGCGATCTTCGCCGCGGCAATGATCGCCGGAAATCCGATCACCCGCCGCAGCGTTAGCGGCATTGGATCGTTGGCGATGTCGACATGACGGAACGCGCCGCTCAGGATCTCGTCGGCATAGCGCACGTAATCGGTCGTATCGGGCTGGGAGGTCGGACCGAACACCGCCAGCGCGGCAAGCTTGACCGCAAGAATGATCGCGAATGCCGCGAGCACGGGCTTCATTGCTGCAAGCAGCCGTGAATCGCGATGCGTCGTGATTTCGCCGCGCAATTCACCATTCTCCTTGAGCGGGATGCCGGGAAGCAGCCCTTCACTGCGGGCTGGCCGTGCCGGTGAAGCTGCCGTTGGTCGTATTGCCCGTCACTTGGTTGTTGCCGTAGCTGAGCAGGCTGCCGCCACCCATCGACGACAGGCCGGGATTGTTGCCAAATACGATCGAGTCGCCGATCGTCACTCGTGCCGTCGCGCCGTTGGCTTGATTCGACTGGACGCCGACCGCACCGTTGGCGCCAACTATGGCGCGCAGGATATCGATCGCCACGCTGCCCTGGCCGCTGACCGCGTTGATGCCGTTGGTCCCATTGAGGCTGACCGTGCTGTCGGTGAGGGTGACGTTGATGCCGCCGGAACCCCCGGTGGCGTCGCCCTTGAGCCCGCCACCGACGTTGTTGTCGAGCCTGACCCCGCTGAGCGAGGCGCGCACCACGACGCTGCCGGTCGGTCTGATCAGGACGCCGGCGCCGTTATTGATCATCGTCGAGTTCTGAACGTCCATCTGCGCCGTGCCGCCGGTCCCGGGCGAAAAAATGATGCTGGCGACACTGAAGCCCTGAAACGCACAATTCTCGACCAGAAGGCGCGCGCCACTGTTGAACTGGATGCCGGGCACGCCGGTCGACCCGGCGCCATTGAAGGTCAGGCCGCGCACATAGATCACGTCGCTGGCACCGGCGCTGATGACGATGCCGCCGGTGCCGGAAGACGTCATTGCGCTCGGTTCGATCTCATCGCCCTGGATGGAGATCGACTGGGTGATGGTCACCGGCCCGAAATCGCCGGGATCGAGCACGTCGATCTCGCCGCCGGGCGGTGTATGGGCAAGGGCGGTGGCGAACGTGAGGCAGGGCGCGGTCCGTGTGCACGGGTTGGAGTCGCTGCCGGTCGCCCCGGAAACCCAGGTGCGGTCGGACGCCGGCTCGCTGGTGCCGAAGGTTGCGCCCACGCTCATTGCCGAATTCATCGTCACCGTGCAGCCCGACAGGCCGGTGCACGCACCGCTCCAGCCGCCGAAAATCTCGCCTCCGCTTGGCGTTGCCGTCAGCGTCACCTGGGTGCCGTTGTTAAAGGCTGCACTACACGTCGACGGGCAGTTGATTCCGACAGGCGAGCTCGTCACCGAACCGCTGCCGCCGACAGTGACCGAGAGAGTAAAGGTGGGTTGGATAAACGTGGCGGATACCGACGTTGCCGAATTCATTGTCACGTTGCAGTTGCCGGTGCCGCTGCAGGCGCCGCCCCAGCCGCTGAACAGTGCGCCGCCGGTAGGCGTGGCAGTCAGCGTCACCATTGTGCCCGAAGCGAAATTCGCGCTGCAGGTCGCGCCGCAATTGATGCCTGACGGCGAACTCGTCACGGTGCCGCTGCCGGTTTCGCTCACCGACAAAGTGAAAGTCTGAATGAACGTCGCCGACACCGATCGCGCTACGTTTGCGGTCACCATGCAGCTTCCGGTGCCGTTACAGGCGCCGCCCCAGCCGCTGAAGCTCCAGCCGGCCGCCGGCGTTGCAGTCAAGGTCACCTGCGGACCGCCGCTGAAAGTCGCGCTGCATGTGGACGGACAATTGATGCCGGCCGGACTGCTGGTCACCGTGCCGCTGCCGCTCACGCTGATCAGCAGCGCGCTGTTGCCGCCGGCGGCGGCCCAGTTCGTCACCAGGTTATAGACGTTGACGGTACCGATGCCGGTCGCAAAATCCCAGCCGGTCCGGGTCGTGTAAGCCGGCGCATACGAACTGGTCGACGTCGACAGCACGCCGTAGGTGCCCGACGGAAGGTAGCAGTTGGGGCTACCGCTCGTGCAATCGGCGTCATTGTCGCCGAGCGTCACATCGTAGAAAATGCAGGAGCTGCCGATGGAATTGCCATTGTTCGAATTGCAGGCGCTGCTGCCGCCTGCGCCATATTCCGTCTTGGCGATCTGGTAGTAGATCGGATCGGGATTGCCCTGCGAGGCGCCGGTGTACTGATTGATCAGAGCTTGAATGCCGGCAAAGATCGGTGCCGAGAACGAGGTGCCGCCGGCGCCGTTCCAGCCGCTGGGGGCGCCGGTGCAGCCGTTTCCGCCATTGTTGGGGTCGCTGTAGCAGAATACGTAGTAGTGGCCCCAGATGCCGTTGGCGGCGAACAGCGATACGTCGGGCAGATCGCGCACGCCATCGGCGGGATTGCCGAGCAGGCCGCTCTGCCACGACGGCTTGCCATAGACCGCGCTGGGGCCGCCGCTGGCGCCGACGATATTGAGCAGGCCGAAGCTCTGGGCGGTGCTGCTGTTGCAGAAGCCATTGGCGCCGTAGGTGACGGAGGATCCGGTTACAAAGGAGGCGATGAGTTGGCTGGCGCAAGAATCGTTCCACGGAATTTCCGGGATGTAGGAACGTGCCGAGCCGTAGGTCGCGGTATTGCTGGAATTCCAGTATGTGGCGTTTTGGCCGGAGTAGGTATCGCTGAAATCGGTGCCGCCGACGGCGACGTTATAGGGCGTCGAAGCCCAGCCGTTGACGGCGATGCCGTCGCTCGCGGCGAGTGCGGTATCGCGGTCGTCGCACACCGCCGCGTCGTTGTCGCCTGACGAGACGAAGATCGACATGCCCTCGGCGGCGCCCTGCTGGTAGGCGGAATTGAACGCGGCATTGGCGGTCGAGCCGTTGAACGCTTCGCATTCGCCGTAGCTGATGCTCATGATCGCCGGCGGATGCGCGGCGTTCACCAGGTTCTGGATGGCGGTGAGGATATTGGTGCACGACGCCATGACGATGGCGGCGCTGGGCGCGGCGGCGCTCGCCCATTCGGCGTCGAGAATCGCTTCGTCGTCATCGCCGTTGACGCCGGGATCGATGCAGTTGGAGGCGCCCTGGAACGGCGCCGGCGGATGGACCGTGCTTAACGAGCCCGGGTAGCTCGACAAGCCGAACGTGGTGCGGAAAGTGCTCCAGTCGCCGTTGCTGTAGAGATCGGTGTCTTCCAAGAGGTAGATGCTCTGGCCCTGGCCGGTGTCGCCGGCGGCATAGATCTGATTGAAATTGTAGATCGTCGCCAGATCGGACGGCGTCATCAGGTAGCTGCCGCCGCCGGCGGTATATTGCGATCTTGCCTTGTGATAGTGCCGCGGCGGAATGTTGTGCAGGGCGACGACGCCGACGATGGCGGGCGCCAGCGCCGCCGGGATCCGCGGGTTGCTCATATTGGCGAAGCGGGTGACGCCGTTCACCGCGACGTTGTGGATCTCGGTGTGAAAGGCAGCGCTCACCTGACCCGCCGTGCCGGAAAAATCGATCACCAGCCCGCTGGGATAGACGCCGTTGACAGTGAAGCCGTGCCGCTGCAGCCAATCCGTGACCGCCGTGATGTCGGTCGGCGCCGGCCCGAACTGCGCACCGACGCCGTCGGCGTCGAGCCAGCGATGATAGTTCGGCGAGTGCGGGTCGTGCAGTTGCGTGATCAGCGTCTCCAGCGCCTGTTCCTGCGCTGCCGGTCGCCGCAACTGCAGCAGCAGGTGGGGCATCGCGACGGCGTCGGCAATTCTGCCGCGGTCGTTGGCGGGATTGCGAACCTCGGGGCGGGTATTGCCCGTGAGCGCCACCAGATTGTTCTCATCGATGGATTGGGTGATCAGCGCTTGCGCCCGTGGCGCGGTCTGCGCAGATGCATGAGAGGAAACAGCCAAGCTCAAGGCCACCATGACCAGATAGGCATAGCCGGCCATGACGGCTTGCACCGACCATCGCGGTGTGCGCCCATTGCTGGTCCGCTGTGGAAAATGCTGAAGGGTCATCGGTCGCTGCGTCGATCGTGAAGGGCCTAGACGACGATTTTGTTGCATCTTGGTACGCAGCAACGCTGACTTGACCAGCTTGGCACGAGAGCGCTGGCGGAGCTACCGAAATGTCGGAGAACGCAAGACTTTGGCAGCGATACGGCACGCTTGAAACGCGGCGCATTTGTCGGCGATAGTGGGCGACATTGGGGTCGCCGCACGATCCGGCGATCCATAAAGAGGCATCTCTCCACCAGGTCAAGACCGATGAGCGCGACAATTTTCGGTGGTTGGTCCGCTGCGTCGTTTCGCCGGCTGGGCCGCCTTCTGGCAGTGTTTGCTTTCGGCGCGTTGGCCGGCTTCGCCGCGCCTGCCTCAGGCATCGCGGCCTCGAAGTTGAACCAGGGCCTCGCGGCCATACAGCATCAGGACTACGGAGCCGCTGCCGCTATCCTCGGCCCGCTTGCTCAGGCGGGCGATGTCAATGCCCAGGCCTATGTCGGCTATCTCTATGAAATAGGCCGCGGCAAGCCGCAGGATTTTACCCAGGCCGCGCTCTGGTATCGGCGTGCCGCCGAGCAAGGCCAGTCCTGGGCACAATTCCAGCTTGGTATGCTTTATGACAAGGGGCATGGCGTGCCGATGGACGTGGTCGAAGCCGAGAAGTGGCTGATCCTCGCGACCGCCACATCGCCGCCCGCGGGCGCCGAAGACCGCTCACGCATCCGCGATGCCGTGCGCACCAAGATGACGCGTGGCGAGATCGCCGAGGCCCGCATGCGGGCGCTCGCTTGGCAGCCGCGCCGCGAGCAGTAGCGAGCCTTCGATCGCGCCGGCGTCAATAGCGGTAAAGCGGTAGCAGGGCCTCGGCGAGCCAGCCGCACCAGATCGCCGGCGCCAGAAACAATCCCAACGGCAACGGTGTCGTCGCCGCGATCGGCCGGCGCAATACGTAACGCCACACCGCGTAAGCGGCGAGCGCGGCCAGCACCGCCGCTTCGATGACGCCGACAATGGTGAACCAATCGAGCCAGGCGCCGGCAACGGCGGCGAGCTTGACGTCGCCGAGGCCGAGCCCGGGGCGGCCGCGCCACCATTCGTAAATCAACATCAGTGCCAGGAACGGTAGTGCCGTCGCCGCGGCACGCAAAACGCTCGTGAGCACGGCCTGCGCCCACGGCGTATCGCCGAACAGGGCTGCGGCAATTAAGCCGAGCAGGAACGCCAGTCCGGTCAGCACATTGGGCACGATGAAATGGCGCAAATCGCTGACCGCGATGGCGAGCATCAACAGCGCCAACGCAGCGCCGGCCACGCCGGACAGATCGGGGGCAGCGCCGAGGCTGGCCGCAATGCCGAGCCCGCCGAGCACGATGATAACGAGCACGTCGCGACGCATCGGCGCGCTGGGCTTGAGTTACGGGTGGATGACCGGTCCGTTGTGGATGCCGGGGAAGTTGCCGCCGACCTGCTCGCCGTTGAGCTTGGAGCGCAATTCCTCGGCCACCATGCGGGCATCGACCGGATCGCGGATCACTGTCGGCCGGATGAAGATGATCAGCTCGGTGCGGACCTTGGTGCCGCTCTGCTGCGAGAACAGGTCGCCGATGCCCGGCAGCTTGTCGAGCACCGGAATGCCCTGGCGCGTGCGGTCGGTTTCGTCGCTGATCAGGCCGGCGAGCAGCACGGTTTGGCCGCTGGCGACCGAGATCGAGCTCTTGACGCTGCGGTCGGAGATGGTCGGCGTCAGGTTCTGAGTCCCGGACGACGACGGCGCGACGCTCGATGTCTCCTGCTCGACGTCGATGATGACATTGCCGTTGGCGCTGATGCGCGGCACGACACGCAGGATGACGCCGGTGTTGCGGTAGTCGATGGTGCTGACCACGGTGTTGTTGGCGGTCAGCACGGTGGCGGTACCGGTCGAGATCGGCACCTGGTCGCCGACCTGCAGAACCGCCGGCTGATTGTCGAGCACGACCAGCGACGGATTCGACAGCACCCTGATCTCGGTCACGCTATGCAGCGCGTCGAGCACCACGTTCGGCATGCCGGGCGAGCCGAGCACGAGATTGAAGCCGGGAACGACGGCTGACAGCGCCGACGTGCCGAGCGTGCTGAACGCGCCGATATTGTTGTGCTGCAGGTAATACTGAACGCCGTAGGTGAGCTGATCGTTAAGCGTGACTTCGGCCACGGTAGCATCGATCGCGACCTGCATCGGCGGCCGATCGATCTGCCGTAGCGTCTGCTCGACGATGCGCTGCGTTTCCATGTTGGCGTAGACCAGGATCGAATTGTTGGTCACGTCGGGGGTGATGCGAATGTTTTGCACCAGCGCTTCGGCGGGATTGGCTCCGCCGAACGCGCCGCCGGCTGCGCCTGCGGCCGTGCTGCCGGGCACGTTGCCGGCGCCGCCGGCGGTTCCGGTGCCCGCTGTGGCCGGCGACCGCGCCGTAGCGCTTGTGCCGCTTGCGCCTAAACCTCCGCCCAGCCCGCCTTGTCCCGACTGCGACGGCGGTTGCGCGCTCAACGCCGCCAAGGGGCCGCCGGAAGACGAAATCGAGACGCCGCCGCCGGGCGCGATCTGGCCTTGTGCGGTATCGAGGCCGCCGGCTCCGCGGCCGACCAGGATCTCGTTGAGCAGCGCCGCGATCTGCTTGGCGCTGCCATAGCGCAGCCGATAGACCTTCAGATTGATGCCGGCGAGATCGGATTCGTCGAGACGCTTGATCCAGGCGGCGACGGTTTTGAGATATTCGGGCTTGCGGCTGACGACGAGAATTGCGTTCAGCCGCGATATGGCCTGGAACTTGATCATGTTCTGGCTCAACCCGCCGTCGCCCGAGTCCATGATCTTCTCGAGCTCGTTGATGATCGGCTCGGGCGTCGAATTGCGGACCGGGAACACGCCAACCGATTGGCCGCGCATCCAGTCGCCGTCGAAGCTCAAGATGGTTTCGACCGCGGCTTGACGCTCCGGTCCGGTGCCCTGGATGATCATCAGGTTGCGCGGATTGTCGACGCGAACCGCGTTGGGCTTGATACCGAAGCCGTCGAGCAATTTCAGTATCGCCTGCGCCGAGACATAGCGCAGCGGCACCACGCTGATGCCGTAGCCGGCCTGGGTGGCAGTCTCGCTGTCGACAAAGCCGCTGCCGGTCGCATCCGCCGCCGGAATCAGCCGATAGCCGGTACGGTCGCGCACCAGGGCAACGTTGGACATGCGTAACGCGTTTTCCAGCACGAACAGCACGTCCGACTTGGCGACCGGACGGCCCGACGCCAGGGTAATGGTGCCCTGTACCCGCGGATCGATGGTGTAGCCGACGCCCAGAATGTCGCCAAGGATCACTTTGGCGACGGTGGTGACCGGCGCGTTTTCGAAATTCAGATCGTAGCCGTCGCCGGAGGCATCGGCGCCGGCATCGCCGGGCGAGCCTTTGATCGGCGTTGCGGTGGTGTCGCCGAGATAGATCGCGGCCTGGCTTGCACGCGGGCTGCCGATCGAGGTGTCGTTGCTCGGCAGCGGCGCCTTCGGCGACAGGTCGATGTTGCGCACTTGATCGGTGATCGATTGGGCACGCGGGTCGACCGGCTTGGCTTCGTCCGAAGGTTCATGCAGCAGACACGCGGCGAGCAACACCGTAGCCCCGCCGAGGACGAGCCAACGCACGCCTGCCGGACCAACTCCTCGCAGCACTCGGCCCACCCTTATCACCCGCTACCCGACAAAGAGACGACCGCGCCCGTACCGACTATAGCGGTACTTATTCGTTCCGGCACGGCGTTTTTGACAGCCCCACAACCGTTTGTTAATTATGGCAGAAAGTCAAGTTACTTAGGTTGCTGCCGGTTAGGGTACTGGCTGGTCTTAAGGCAGCGTGAGCATCCCATGCAAGGCGCATCCCCCGAGACATTCGGCGCCTACCTGTTGGAAAAATATGCGTTGCCCGCGCGCGGCCTCGCCGCCGGCCAATCCGGCGCGCCCGCCGTCAAGGCGCTGCGTGAACTGTGGGAAGCGACTGACCTGCCGGCCGCCGAATTCGCTGATGAGGTGGCGCGGTTCTGGCGGCTCGATCGCATCAACCTGCCGGACCTGCTGGCGGCCGAGGCCCAGGTCGAGGGCTTCTCGCGGCGCTTTTTGCGGGAATCCATGGTGTTCCCGTTCCGATCCGCCGATGGCCGCGGCGTCAAGCTCGCGGTCGCCGATCCGGCGGACACCGCGGCGATCCGTGCCGCCGAGATCGTGTTCGGCAATGTCGTCGAACTGGTGATCGCCTCGTTCGAGGACATCACCACCGTGCTCGAACGGCTCGACGGCGGAGAGGCAACGGACGTCGCGGCCGGAGAAGGCGGCGTCCATAGCGACGATGACATCGACAGCCTGCGCGATCTCGCCAGCGGCGCGCCCGTGGTGCGCGCCTTCAACGATTTGCTCGAGCGCGCGGTCGAACTGCGCGCCAGCGACATCCACATCGAGCCGTTCCGCGCCGGGTTGACCGTGCGCATGCGGGTCGACGGCCTGTTGCGCGCTATCCCGGCACCGGTCGGCGTCATGCCGCAGGCGCTGGTCTCGCGCATCAAGATCTTGGCCGGCCTCAACATTGCCGAGCGGCGCTTGCCGCAGGACGGCGCCGCGCGGCTGCGCGTCGGCCGCTCGGAAATCGACGTACGCGTCGCCACCATGCCGACCCAGCACGGCGAGAGCGCCGTGGTGCGGCTGTTGCCGCGCGACCGCGGTTTGCTCGAATTGAGCAAGCTTGGCCTTGGCACCCGCGACGAAGTCGTCATGCGCAAGCTTCTCGCCCTGCCGCACGGCATGATCGTCATCACCGGGCCGACCGGCAGCGGCAAGACCACGACGCTTGCCACCATGCTGTCGATCCTCAACGAAACGACACGAAAAATTCTTACTATTGAAGACCCGGTCGAATATGAGCTGCCCGGCATCAATCAATCGCAGATCAAGCCGGCGATCGGCTTGACCTTTGCAACCGCGATGCGCGCCTTTGTCCGTCAGGACCCGGATGTGATCATGGTCGGCGAAGTCCGCGATCCCGAGACCGCGCATATCGCGATCCACGCCGCGCTGACCGGACACCTCGTACTCACCACGCTGCACACCGAGACGGCGGCCACTGCCGTACCGCGGCTGCTCGATCTCGGCGCCGAGGGCTATCTCCTCAAATCCGTGCTGCGCGCCGTGATCGCGCAGCGGCTGGTGCGCATCCTGTGCGACCGCTGCAAGGCGCCGCGCAAATTGATGGCGCAGGACTTCGCCGATGATCCGCGCTTTGGCATGGTCGGTTTTGCCGCCGGCGAGGTGGTGCATGAAGCGCGCGGCTGCGAGCGCTGCGGCGGCTCCGGTTATCGCGGTCGTGCCGGCGTGTTCGAGGTGTTGGAGATTGCCGGCGACGTGCGCAACCTGGTCGGCGCGTCCTCCGATGCCAATTCGCTCGACGCAGCGGCCATCAAGGCCGGCATGACGACCATGCTGGACGACGCGGTTGCCAAGTGCCGGGCCGGCATCACGACCGTGCCGGAGACCTTGCGCGTCACGACGATGCGGTGAGCCGATGCCGAACTACCGCTATCGCGCCATGAACGGCAGCGGCGAATTGGTGTCCGGCGCCATGGCCGGACAGTCCGCGAGCGAGGCGGCGCGCCGCATCGAGACCTTGGGTCTCGTTCTGGTCGAGACGCTGACGGTCGAGGACGCCGCGCCGAAGCGCAGCTTCGGCCTGTTCAACCAGCCGCGCGCCGAGGACGTGACCGTGTTCACCCGTGACCTCGGCCTGCTTTTGCGCGCTGGCGCCCGCGTCAACGACGGTCTCGAGCTCCTCGCCGCCGACAGCGACGTCGGCCGGCTGCGGCCGGTCGTCGCCGAGGTGCGCGCGCACGTCTTGGCCGGCGAAACCTTTGCCGATGCGCTGTCGCGCTATCCCAAATTGTTCATGCCGATGTATGTGGCCCTGATTCGCGTCGGCGAAGCCTCGGGCTCGCTCGACCAGGTGCTCGAAGTGCTCGCCAACGAGCGGATGCGCGCGGAGGCGGTGCGGCGCAAGCTCGCGGAAGCGATCCGCTATCCGATTTTCATCTTCTGCGCCGCGGCCTGCGTGCTTACCTTTTTCCTTACATTCGTGCTGCCGCAATTCGCCTCGGTGCTGCACGATCTCGGCGCCAAGATCGATCCGACCTTGGCGATGTTCCTGTCGCTTTCGGCGTTTCTCAACGCCAATTTCAATGCCATCGCCATCTGTCTGGTGCTGCTGCTGATCACTGGCTGGCTGCTGCTGCGCCGGCCCGGGGTGCGCGCTGCGCTCTTGGCGCAATTCACAAAACTGCCATTGGTGCGTCGCGTCATGCCGTACTACCGGGCGCCGCTATTCTGCCGGAATTTGAGCGTGCTGTTGGGCAGTGGCGTGCATCTGACGACGGCGCTGCGCATTCTGGTCGATATCATGGCGACGACCGGACCGGCCGATGTCTGGAATGAGATGGTGGACCGCGTGCGCCATGGCGCGAAACTATCGGAAGCGCTGGCGGAATCCGACGCGTTGCCGCCCATGGCGGTGCGGATGTTGCGGCTGGGTGACGAAACCGGGCAACTGCCGGTGCTGGCTGGCCGCGTGGCCGAGTTTTACGAGGCCAAGCTGCAGCGCGCACTGGACCGGCTGGTTGGAATTGCCGGTCCGGCTGCTATTATTGCGATCAGTCTCGTGGTCGGGGGCTTGATCGTTTCGGTGATGACGGCGCTGATCTCCGTGAGTCAACTGATCGGCTGAGCAATCGAGCCTGAGGGGAGAGCAAGATGGACATGAGAACCGCCTGGAGCAGGCATCGGGCCGCCGCGTTGCGTCGTGGCGAGGCCGGCTTCACGCTGGTCGAAATCCTCGTGGTCATCACCATCATCGGTCTGATCATGGCGATCGTCGGTCCGCGCGTGCTCAATTATCTCGGCGAGTCCAAGGTCAAGGCGACAAGGATCCAGATCGAAAGCTTCTCCAGCGCGCTCGACCTTTATTACCTCGACATGGGCCGCTATCCGACTTCGAGCGACGGCCTCGCCGCGCTGGTAGCGCGGCCGGGCAATGCTCCGGAATGGAACGGCCCGTATCTGAAAGGCGGCGTCGTTCCCAACGATCCATGGGGACACGCTTACGTCTACCGGTCCCCGGTCGAGCGTGCGCCTTATGAGATCGTTTCGTTCGGCGCCGATGGTCAGGAGGGCGGCACTGGAACCGCTGCCGATATTTCGAGCATCCAGGCGAGCACCCAGGCCAGCGCATTGCATTGACGCGGCGCGACGGCAGGACGGCTACGTCCTGCTCGAAATCGTCTGCGTGCTTGCGATCATCGGCCTGCTCGCCGCGATCATCCTTCCCGCCATTCCGCGGGCGACCAGTCGTGCCCGTCTCGAAGGCTATGCGGTGGCGACTGCGGCGGTGCTCAAGGAGGACCGGGTTTCGGCGTTGCGCCAGCGCGCGCGCGTGGCAACTCTCATCGACGCGCAGGCGCGCATCATTCGCTCCGGTACCGACGGCCGCATCGTGCATTTGCCGGCCGACGTGCGGCTCGACGCATTGTTGCCGTCGCGCTGCTACGACCGGCCGGCCGGCTTCACCATCGATTTCTTTCCGTCCGGCACGTCCTGCGGCGGCGTGGTGGCGCTGACGCGCAACGGCACCGGCTACGAAGTCCGGGTCAACTGGCTGACCGGAGGCGTCAATGTCGTGCCGCACCGGCCGCTCTGAAGCGGGCTTCACGCTGATCGAGGTCCTGGTCGCGATCGCCGTGCTGGCGGTGGTGCTGGGCGCCATCGGCGCCGTGGTCGGCACCACGGTCAGGGGCATCCGCTCCGTTGACCGGCGCGTGCCGTTGCTCGAAACCGCGCAAAGCCTGATGGCATCGCTGCCGGAACGAGCCGCGTTGCAGCCTGGCACGCAAACCGGCGGGTCCGGCAATTACCGCTGGCGCATCGATGTGATGCCGCTCGCCAACCCGGCGGCGACTGCGCCGCTGACGACGGCGGGGGCGCTGGCGGCGGGGATTCCGAAAACCGCCGCCAACACTCCACCCAAGTGGACGCCGCTTGCCATCACCGTGCTCGTGCAGGGCGGCGACGGCGGCCCACCGGTGCGGCTCGATACCGTGCGGCTGGTGCCGGCGAGGCCGAGCCGATGAGCGCGCCGCCGGGGTCATTGCCTGATCCGCACAGCGGCGAGGCTGGCTTCACGCTGATCGAGATGCTGATCGCCACCATGCTGATGGTGATCATTCTTGCCGCGCTCGCGACCGTGACGGCGCAATGGCTGCCGAACTGGAACCGTGGCATGGCGCGGATCGAGCGCGATGAACGGCTGGCGTTTGCGCTCAATCGTGTGGTCGGAGACCTGTCGGTCGCGGAGTTCGTGCCGATCAATGCCAAGGCGAAGGCAGCCTATTTCGCCGGCGACGAACTGGGTGTCAGCTTCGTGCGCACGGCGATCGGGCCCAATGCGCAGCCGGGGCTCGAAATCGTGCGCTTTCAGGAAGTCGCCGACGCCGGCGGCCCGACGCTCGTCCGCCAGCATGCGCCATTCGTGCCGATGGACGCCGGCTTCCAGGTGCGGCTCGTCGATCCGACGGTGCTGTTCGGGGCGCCCTATCGAGTGACGTTCTCCTATGCCGGCACTGATGACGTCTGGCAGCCGTTCTGGCGTGGCGCCCCGCTATTGCCGTCCCGCATCCAGGTCACGGTGCGCGACGGCTTCACCCAGCAAAAGCTCGCGGTGTCGACGGCCGCGCTGGTGCATGCCGATACTCCGGCGGAATGCGTGCGTGCGCAGAACGTCAACCAATGCATCACGCAGATCGTTCAGTCGATCACCAATCCCAATAAGACGCCCACCGCCACCGAACCGCGCGGAGGAGCGTTATGAGCGCCGCGGCGCCGCACGGCCGGCCGCGATCGGCGAGCGACGGCTTCATCATCGTCGCCGTACTATGGATTTTGGCGGCGCTGGCCACGCTGGTGTCGGTCTACGCGATTTATATCACCAACTCGGCCGTCGCGGTGTCGGCAAGCGGCGACGCCATCATCGCCGATCCGCTGATCGCGGCAGGTGTCGAACTCGCGGCTTATCAGCTTCTCGGCGGCAAGAAGGAAGACCGCCCGGCGGCTGGCAATTTTTCGGCGCGCGTCGGTGCCGCGCGGCTCACGGTCGCGTTCCAGAACGAAGCCGCCCGCATCGATCTCAACGTGGCGCCCAAGCCGTTGTTGTCGGGCTTATTCGTCGGGTTCGGCGTTGCGCCGCTCAATGCCGACGGCTACGCCGACCGCATCATCGCCTGGCGCACCCAGACCTCGCAAAGCTCCGGGCTGGGGTTGGACAACGATCCGGAGACCTCGTTCTATCGCAGCGCCGGACTGAGCTACGGGCCGCGGCACGGACCGTTTGTTCATGTCAGCGAGTTGTGGCTCGTTCACGGTATCCCGCCCGCCCTGATCGGCCAGGCTCTGCCTTTTGTCACGGTCTACAGCGGCAAGCCGTCGGTCGATGTGTCCGTCGCGGCGCCTCAAGTGGTCGCGGCGCTTCCGGGCATGACGCCGCAGACCCTGCAGGCGATTCTGGCCGCGCGCG
>JASHQO010000284.1 GCA_030039105.1 Xanthobacteraceae bacterium | reverse complement strand
TACGGATCGAGCCCGAGGATCAAGAACTCGATCGCGAGCGCGCCAAGGTCGACAACGCCGCCGATCAGCGGCTCCGGCTCGTTCCAGGTGCGGGCCGGGCGCCGCGGCGCATCTTCGTCATCCTCCTCGTCGACCTCGGCACTGTCTTCGACGGGCGGCGGCGCGAACACGAGGTCGATGTCCTCTTCGACCCTGTTGGCCAGCGGCTCGAGCGTGACCACGCAGGCCTGACCTACCGTCGCCGACACATGGCCGGCGACATGCAAGCCGGCCGCGCCGGCACGCGTCACATCGAAACTGGCTTCGAGCCGCGGCAGATCGCGCAAGCCGGCGATCCGCGCGACGGCAGCGCGGACGTCCCGGTCGGCGACCAGGTCGAAGTGCTGGCCGGTCTCGGCCACCTCTTCGAGCGCCACCGGAATATGCCAGGGCGCCGGCGCCGGTTTCTGCGCTTTAGGCTCGGACGTTTTAGGCTCAGGCATGGACAAAAGCCTCGGGGCTTGGAAAGGCGACCATGCCGTTCATGAGCGCATCGTCGTCCAGGGCATCGAGCCGGCTCGAGACCGCGCGCGCATAGGCTGCAAGCTGCGCCGCGCCGGCGTCGTTGCCCGCGGCAAAGATATTGCGTGCCAGCGCCTTCTCAAAGGCCCGTGCGTCAAGGCTTTCCAGCGCGGCGATATAGGCGGCCTGGCGGCCGTAAAACGCCTCGGCGAAGGCCTGCATTTTCTTCGGCACCGCCAGGTCGCCGGTGCCCATTTCCCGCAAATTGGCGTCGAGATCGCGGCAAAACGCGTCAAACAACTCTTGTCCAAGCCTTCGGCCAAGCTCTGGGCCAAGCTCTGAGCCAAGCTTTTGGCCAAGCTTCTGGTCGGAGCTGCGGACCGTCCCTGCCTGGAGGCTGAGCCGGTGCAGCACCAGCACCAGATGCAGCACGATCAGATCGAAGCGGCCCTCGACCGTGTCCGGCACCCGGTAGTCGGCATAAAAGGTCGCGGCGCGGGCTTGCGCCACGATGGCGCCATAGAGCGCAGCAATAACGTGAGCTTGGGAACTACGCCGAAACCACGGCAGGATCATAGGGATAGCCTCGATCCCTTGAGGCCGCCTGCGAGCGGCGGATTGCCAGCTTTGAGCTTTCGGGGTACGGCACGGGACGGCTGGACGCAAGGTGGGCTTTCAGGGATGTGGGGCAAGGGTCGGCACAACAGAAACGCCGGTTCCGCCAGAGCCTTTGCGGTGCTGTTCACGCTCGCGCTCTTACCGGGCGGCTGCTTCGGCGAAACCTTTCAGCGCGGCTACGTGCTGCCCGACGGCGCGCTCGAGCAGATCCCGCTTGGTTCGTCCCAGGAGCAGGTTCTGCTCGTGCTCGGCACGCCATCGACGGTGGCGACCGTCAGCGGCGAGGCGTTCTATTACATTTCGCAAAAGGCGCAGCGCCCGGTCTCCTTCGTCAGCACCCAGATCACCGACCAGCGCGTGATCGTGGTCTATTTCGACAAGAACAGAAAAGTGCAGCGGCTCGCCGAATACGGCATGAAGGACGGCAAGGTGTTCGACTTCATCAGCCGCACGACGCCGACCAGCGGCGCCGAGAACAACATCATCACCTACATGTTCCGCACCATCGAGGGCAAAGGCTCGTAGGCCTTTCCGTCATTGCGAGCGAAGCGAAGCAATCCAGCGCAGCGGCGGCGCCTCGATTGCGTCGTCGCTTCGCTCCTCGCAATGACGGAGGATGCCGCGGGTCAGTGCGCCAGCACCGCGAGCAATAGCAGCGCCACGATATTGGTGATCTTGATCATCGGGTTGACCGCGGGGCCCGCGGTGTCCTTGTAGGGATCGCCGACCGTGTCGCCGGTGACGGCCGCCTTGTGGGCCTCGGAGCCCTTGCCGCCGTAGTGGCCGTCCTCGATGTATTTCTTGGCGTTGTCCCAGGCGCCGCCGCCGGAGGTCATGGAGATGGCGACGAACAGGCCGGTGACGATGACGCCGAGCAGCATCGCGCCGAGCGCCGAGAACGCCGCGGATTTGCCCTGCGCGCCGCCGCCGACGACGAAGTAGATGACAAAATAGACGAAGATCGGCGACAGCACCGGCAGCAGCGACGGCACGATCATCTCCTTGATCGCGGAGCGCGTGAGCATGTCGACGGCACGGCCGTAGTCGGGCTTGTCGCGCCCTTGCATGATGCCGGGCCGTTCGCGGAACTGGCGCCGCACCTCCTCGACGATCGACGACGCGGCACGGCCGACCGCGGTCATGCCCAGCGCGCCGAACAGATAAGGCAACAGGCCGCCGAACAGGAGGCCGACCACGACATACGGATTGCTCAGGGCGAAGTCGGGCGCGATGCCCTGAAAATAAGGATGCTCGCGCGCGCCGGCGACGAAGAATTTCAGGTCCTGGTTATAGGCCGCGAACAGCACCAGCGCGCCGAGGCCGGCCGAGCCGATGGCATAGCCTTTGGTCACCGCCTTGGTGGTGTTGCCGACCGCGTCGAGCGCGTCGGTCGACTTGCGCACGTCTTTCGGCAGGCCGGCCATC
>JASHQO010000022.1 GCA_030039105.1 Xanthobacteraceae bacterium | reverse complement strand
CTTGCTGGCAATTCTTCTGACGACCAGCCGCCAGTTCAGTTGGCTTGACGTTTCAGTCTCGACGGCCGCGCTGTTGCCAGTCGCGATCGGCATGTATGTCGGACAACATATGCGCGATAAAATCGCACCTGAGACATTCAAGAAGCTGGTGTTGACCGCGGTCATGGCCGCGGGCGTGGAGTTGGTGCGGCATGGCTTCTTCGGTTGACGGGCCTGCCGGTGCCGCATGACCCGGCGTTGCTCGACCTGAGCGTCCATGACATAATGCGTGCGTTGCTGTAGGGCGCATCGGCCAGTCGGCCGAAGGGGCCAAGCCCACCTACGAAACCTCAACCTCATGCGCCCATGCCGAAAAACCTCGAGAACCTCAAAAAGCAGGCCAAGCTGATTCTGCGCTGGCATCGCGAGCGGTATTATCCGGTCGCAGCCGGGATCAGGGCGGCGTTGCCGCGCTGTCGCGATCTTCCCGATCGCGACATCCTCGCGCAGAGTTTCAAGCTCAGCGATGCGCAGGAGATGGTCGCGCGGCAGGCGGGGTTCGACGGCTGGCAGGCGCTCAAAGCAGGGATCGACACCATGCCCGAAGCAGACAAGCGCCAAAGCGCCGGCATCACCGGCACCGCCGCCCAATTGTTCGTCGCCGATATCAAAAAATCCTGCGACTTCTTCGCCGAAAAGCTCGGCTTCGCGACCGTGTTCGTCCATGGCGAGCCGCCGTTCTACGCCCAGGTGAAACGCGGCCGCGGCGTGCTCAATCTCCGCCACCTGGACCGGCCGGTGATCGATCCGGTGGTGCGTGACCGCGACAGCCTGCTGTCGGCCGACATGGGCGTCGACACCCACGACGAGATCAGGCAGCTCTTCCTTGAGTTTCAAGCCAAAGGCGTTACGTTTTTCCAGACGCTGAGGAAGCAGCCGTGGGGCGCCAGCAACTTTATCGTCAAAGATCCCGACGGCAATCTGCTGCTGTTCGCCGGCCCCGGCGAATGACGCACACCGAGATGTTGTAATGGTCGATCTCGCCACGACGCCTTCGTTCCGCCTCGACGGCAAGCGCGCGCTGGTCACCGGCGGCGGCCGCGGCATCGGCCTTGCCGCGGCGTCGGCGCTCGCAGCAGCCGGCGCTCACGTCACGCTCGCGGCGCGCACCAAGGCGGAAATCGAGGCGGCGGCAAGCGCCATCCGCGCCCGCGGCGAACCGGCCGATGCACTCGTGCTCGACGTCACCGACGTCGAGGCGGCGAGGAAATCCGTCGCTGCGGCGTCGCCGTTTCAAATCTTGATCAACAACGCCGGCATGAACCGTCCGGCTTTGCTGCCCGACGTCAAGGTCGAAGACTTCGACGCCATCTTCGCGCTTAACGTGCGCGCCGCGTTTTTCATGGCGCAGGCGGTGGCGTCGCGCCTGATCGAGGCCAAGCTGCCGGGCTCGATCATTAATATCTCCTCGCAGATGGGCCATGTCGGCGCCGCGCGCCGCACCGTCTATTGCGCCTCCAAGCACGCCATGGAGGGCTTTACCAAGGCGATGGCGATCGAGCTCGCGCCGCACAACATCCGCGTCAACAGCCTCGGCCCGACGTTTCTGGAGACGCCGATGACGAGGCCGTTCTTCGAGAACAAGGCGTTTCGCGACGAAGTGCTTTCCAAGATTAAGCTCGGCCGCCTCGGCCAGCTCGACGAATTGACCGGCGCCATCGTGTTCCTGGCGTCGGACGCCTCCTCGCTGATGACCGGCTCGGCGCTGGTGCTCGACGGCGGCTGGACCGCGGAGTGACGGCGATGCGCGCACCCCAACGTCGACGACAACACCGGGAGCGTCATCGTGGTGCGGCAAAGGCAATAATATGTTAGGTTCCGCCGCGGGAACCGTTCCGGCCGCACCGCATTGGTCAGCATGATCGGGATGAGGAATTGACCATGTATCTTTCCAACCAAAGCCTGCTCGTCATTATCGTCGTCGGCATCGTCGCCGGGTGGCTGGCCGGCCGGGTGATGGCGGGCGGCGGATTTGGCCTGATCGGCGACCTGATCGTCGGGCTCATCGGCGCCTTCATCGGCGATTGGCTGTTGCCGCAGCTCCACATCGGCTTCGGCATCGTGGCGCTGATCATCAACGCCTTCATCGGCGCCGTGGTGCTGCTGTTCATCCTGCGCCTGGTCGGCGGCGGCAGCCGCTGGGGCTATCGCCGGCGGTGGTAGGGGCGGGGCGCGCACGGCGCCGTCACTGAAGCGCGCCTTAAGCCGAAATCGGGTAAATCGCTTTTTCGCCGCTGAGCACCCGCGCCACGTCGCTTGCGCACTTGGTCTGCAATTCCTCCAGCGCCTCGACCGAGTAGAACGCGGTGTGCGGCGTGAGGATCACGTTGTCGCGGCCGATCAGCGGCGCATCCGTCGCCAGCGGCTCCGTCGTCACCACGTCGAGCGCGGCGCCGCCGAGGTGGCCGCAATCGAGCGCCGCGATCAGCGCCGGTTCGTCGACCAGCGGGCCGCGGGCGGTGTTGACCAGATAGGCGCCCTTTTTCATCTTGGCGAACGCCGCGGCGTTCATCAGCCCGCGCGTCGCCGGCAACAGCGGCGCGTGCACGGAAATAAAGTCCGATTTTTGCAGCAGGTCGTCGAAGCTCACGCCCTCGACGCCGGCAGCCTTGAGCACATCCGGTTTCACATACGGATCGTGGGTGAGCACTTTGAAGCCGAACGCCTTCGCCTTCGGCGCCAGCGCGCGCGGGATATTGCCGAAGCCGACCAGGCCGAGCACCTGGCCTTCGAGGCGGCGCAGCGGCACGATCGGCGGCACCTCCCAGCGGCCCGATTGCACCAGCTTGTTGGAAAACGTCACCTTGCGGGCGAGCGCCAGCAACAGCGCCATGGCGTGGTCGGAGACCTCGCGCAGGCAATAATCCGGCACGTAGTTGACGGCGATGCCGAGCGCCTTGGCCGCCGGCAGGTCGATGTTGTCGACGCCGAGCCCGAAGCGGCCGATCGCCTTGCAGCGCGTGAGCTGCCGCAGCAATTCGCCCGGCAGCCTGGCGTAGGTGACGAGGATCGCGTCGGCGTCGCGCGCCACGGCGAGGATGTCGTCGGCCGCAACGCCCGCCGCCATGCGATAGTCCGGATCGAGCCGCGCCAGCGCCTTTTTCGCCGGATCGAGGGACGGGAACGGGCTGTCGGTGATGGCGACGATGGGCTTTGACATTTGAAGCTCCGACTACGACTGCCGCTCGCCGCGCGCGGGGAGAGCGACTGTCTTAGTAGTCAAGCGGTTTTTGGCTGCCATGGGCGTTTGTCTCGCAGGATGGCGTTGAGGATAGTGAGGAGCTTTCGGGCGACGGCAATGAGGGCAACGAGCTTGGGTTTACCGGCGGCAAGAAGCTTGCCGTAGAATGCCTTGAGGACGGGGTTGTGATGACTTGCAACCCAG
>JASHQO010000283.1 GCA_030039105.1 Xanthobacteraceae bacterium | reverse complement strand
GTGCGCACCGCCGTAGGCAAGCAACGCGAGGCCGGCATCGATATCGGCAACAACGGCGAGCAGCAGCGCGATTCGTTCTTTCTTTATCTGAAGGCGCGGCTGTCGGGACTGGGCGGAAGCTGGGAGCGGCCGTCGCGCGCCGACGTCGAGCGCTATCCGGACTTCAAGCGCCTGTGGAGCGAGCAGCACGCCAGCCGGACCCAGGTGTCCTCGCTCGGCGGCCTGCCCAAGGCGATCGGCGAGGTGCGCTATCTCGACCGGCGCGCGATCGACGACGAGTGCCGTCATTTCAACGCGGTGCTGGCTGACAATCCGGGCGTCTTCGTCGAGCCGTTCATGAGCGCGCCGTCGCCCGGCATCCTCGCCACCGCGGTACGCAACGAGCATTACGATACGCTCGCCAACTATCTCGCGGCGCTCGGTCGGGCGCTTCAGGTCGAGTACGAAGCGATCGTGCGCAACGGGCTCCTGCTGCAGATCGACGCGCCCGACCTGGCGCTGGAACGGCACATCACTTACAAGGACAAGCCGGTTTCCGAATTCGTCGCCTTCGTCGAGCAGGTCGTCGCCACCATCAATCGCGCGCTCGCCAACGTGCCGCGCGATCGCGTTCGTCTGCACGTGTGCTGGGGCAATTCGGAATCGCCGCACGATTGCGACGTGCCGCTCGAAGACATCCTGCCGGCGCTGCAGCAGGCCGATGTCGGCGGCTTCGTCCTGCCGTTTGCCAATCCGCGGCACGCCCACGAATTCCGCTGCTTCGCCAAATATCCGCTGCAAGACGACCAAGTCCTGGTCGCCGGCGTCATCGACAGCCTGACCAATTTCGTCGAGCATCCGGAGGTGGTCGCCGACCGCATCGAGCGCGTCGCCGCGGTGGTCGGCGATCCGTCGCGGGTGCAGGCGGGGACCGATTGCGGCTTCGACACCTCGGCCGGCTGGGGCCGCGTCGCCGCGGACGTGGTCTGGGCCAAGCTGGCAAGCCTGCGCGATGGCGCGCGGCTCGCCTCCGGGCGGCTGTTTGGGCGCGGGCGGTAGCGCGGTCCTGGCGGCGCCGCAGCCGCATTTGCGGGCGCGAAGCAGCCTGAACGTCGGGAAATGCCGGTAACGATCCGGCGCAAAAATTGCTCAAATCACTTCAGAAGTCCTTCGCCCCTTCCGATGCCCTGCATGATCATCCAGCCATTCCATATCGAGGCGATGAGGGAACTCGTATACGACGCCGTGACCGCATACATGCCCCACTCGCTGCCGGCGACGAGAGCGCCGGCGCCGACGATGCCAATCAGATACCCGGCGATAAAAAATGCCGCTCGGCGGATCGAGAAGCCGCCGCGCCGGGCGCCCGGAATCTTGACCGCTTTTGCAAGCAGCGTGAGCGGAAAGGATAGCCCCCAGGCATTGATGGCGAAAAGCTCCAAGCCGAGAATCCGCAGCGGCTGCGGCACCAAGACCGCGATCGCCAGCAACAGCGTACTGAAAAGGATCAGCGTCGTGTACTGCGCACGCAGCCGGTAAATTTCCTCGTTGGCGATTTCGGCCAGATGCAACGAGGTCGCCACAAAAAGCAGACCGATCAGAGCCGCCGAAGACGTGCCCAGCATGAGATAGAGCTCATGCCACGAGCCGGACAGCGGCGGAGTCGACGTCAACGCACCCAACACAGCGCCCTCCGGCAGCCCATTTTGTTTCTGACGGCCAGTGCAGTTGCGTGGCCCATTTGAGCAACTTTTTGTCCTAAATTCACCTGTTCACGGCAATCGAAGTCGGTACGGTCGGCGTGATTTATATCTACGGAACGTTGCGCTGGCCGGAGCGGCGATCGGCCAGCCCTTGCGGCGGCGACGGCGCGCGCGGTTCGCGTCCCGCGAATATAAGGCGCGGCCTTGTGCCGAAAAAAGCTAACGGCGCCGAGCGATGTCGGCGCCGTCAGCGTCAGCTCTAAAATCCTCAGTATGGCTTGGTCGGCGCGTCACTGCTCGCCACATGGGCGGGCGAGTCGAGGTGCGGCTTGAGCACCACGACGATGGTGCCGACCTTGACGTGGCTGTAAAGGTCCATGACGTCCTCGTTGGTCATGCGGATGCAGCCCGACGAGATCGCCTGACCGATATATTCCGGCTGGTTGGTGCCGTGGATACGGTACAGCGTGTCCTTGTTGCCGGAGTACAGATACATGCCGCGGGCGCCCATCGGGTTATGCGGGCCGCCGGTGACAAAAGCCGGTAGCGGGCCGAGGCGCTGCTGCTCGCTGGCGGTCGGGGTCCAGCCCGGCCACTCTTCCATGCGGCCGACCTTGGCGATGCCGCTCCACACCTGGGCGTCCTCGCCCACGGCGATGCCGTAGCGAATCGCCTGATGGTTCGGCAGCACGTAATAGAGGTATTTGTTGTCGCTATCGACGATGATCGAGCCCGGCGCTTCTTTGCGGTCGAAGTCGACGATATGCCGCCGGTACTGGTCCGGAATGGTGGCCTGCGCGTAGGGCAGGTTGGACATCAACTGCTTGTCGCGCGCATTCCAACTGGCTTGCGTCGCCGGTTCCAGGGTCTCCTGCATGCAGCCGCCGAGCAGCACGCCGGCCAAGCCCATCATCAGAAATGCAATCGTACGCATGGTCATGGTTTCTCTCACCATCCCCCGCAACTGCGCCCACCAAACGATGCCCCAACTTCAATAACCAAATCGTTTTGCCGAAGCCAGTCGCTAAGCGCTTATCCAGCGCCGTTCGCTACCGGGTGTTGCAGGAATGCCGCACTTTCTGGAGATAGGCCCCCGATTGCCGGCATGTGGTTCCCGCAACTGCCCGGCCGTTCCCAGTATGGCCCGCAGATATTAAGCCGGGGTTTACCAAGGCCGGTATCTGGTGCTGCTGCCGCGTATGCGGCGGCAAATGTCATGACAGCGCACGATTTGTCGCCCATTTCCGCCGCACTCGCCGCTTAAGCTTTCATCATCACGCAACGGAATGGGAACGGGGTTTCTGGATATGCAAGACGTGTCGGCCGCGTTGGCCAAAAAGACCACTGAGACCAAGCGCAAGGATCGCACGTTTCGCGGCGAATCCGCGCTCGCCGGCCGCTACGGGCAAATCGGCATTTCCGCGGTTGCGGCCGCGGTGCGTTACCAGGGCAGCGCCAAGAACCCGGCCTATGCACCGACATCCAACACGTGGCGCGAGCGCCTCGCCGAAGCTGCCGCCTGACCGATCCGCTGCAAACCGACCTGCTGCAAACCGACCTGCTGCAAGCCAGAACCGGATGCGCAAAAAGGGGGACCGAGTGTCCCCCTTTTTGCTTTTTCGCTGCCGTGCGGTCGGCGATATCATGCGGCCGATGGGTGCGTTCTCCGATACGGAGATCGAGGCCGGCCGACGCCTGTTCGCCGGGGACTGGCACTTTTTGTCCGCGGCCGGCTCGCTCGCCTCGGTGCCGCCGACGTCGGCGCCGGAGATTGCCTTTGCCGGCCGGTCCAACGTCGGCAAGTCGAGCCTCATCAACGCGCTGACCGGCCGCCGCGCCCTGGCGCGCGCCTCGAACACGCCGGGTCGCACCAAGGAGCTGGTCTTCTTCGGCGGCGCCGACCGGCTCGTGCTGGTCGACTTGCCGGGCTACGGCTATGCGGCGGCGGCCAAGAGCAGGGTCGCCGCCTGGACCGGTCTCATCCATGATTATCTGCGCGGCCGCACCACGCTGGCGCGCGTCTATGTGCTGATCGACGCACGCCACGGCTTGAAGGACGTCGACGGCGCCATTCTCGACACGCTCGGCAAGGCGGCGGTCAGCCACGAGATCGTGCTGACGAAATGCGACCAGATCGCCGACGCGTTGCTGGCCGAGCGGATCGATGCGGTGCAAGCGGCGATGAGGAAGCGGCCGGCGGCATTCCCGGATCTGGTGGCGACCTCGGCGCGAAGCGGAGCGGGAATTGCGGAGCTGCGCGCCGCTATTGCGCGGTTATTGGCGGAGCGGGGACGATAGCTGTCCGAAGCGCCATCGGCCAAGTTCGAGTATCGATCGCCATCGAGTTTTCCAGTCTGTCCGGCAAGGAAACATCACTCATGAACAACGGCCTCGAAGGCATCGTCGCTGCCCAGACAGTGTTGAGCCACGCCGACGGCGACAGCGGCGCGGTCTGGGTGCGCGGCCACACCATCGAGCGGCTCGCCGCCGAGCAGGGTTATGACGGCGCGGTCGCGGTGATGTGGGAGGGTTTTGCCGACAGCGGCCTTACCCGCGACGGCATGCGCAGGGCGCTGGCCGAGGCGCGCAGCGCGGCGTTCGCCGGCAAAGACGATTGGCTTGCCTGCGCGGGGCGGCGGCCGCTGGCCGAGGGCCTGCGCATTGCGCTCGCGGCGTTGCCGGATGAAGCCGAGCCGGCACAAATCCTCGCGACCTTGCCCGTTGCAATCGCGGTGCTGCTGCGCGCGCACGCCGGCAAGCCGCTCATCGCGCCGGATCCGTCGCTCGCCACCGCCGCCGATCTTCTCCGCATGATCGCGGACGGACCGGTCACGGCGCAACGTGCTGCCGCGCTCGATACCTATCTCGCCACCGTCATCGACAACGGGCTGGGCAATTCCACCTTCGCGGCGCGTGTCGTCGTGTCCTCGCGCGCCTCGCTTGCCGCCGCCGCGCTCGGTGGCTATTGCGCGTTCTGCGGGCCGCTGCACGGTGGCGCGCCGGGGCTCGCGCTCGATATGCTCGATGAAATCCAAGCCAGCGGCGACGTCGATGGCTGGATCGCGCGCCAACTCGATTCCGGCCGCCGCCTGATGGGATTCGGCCATCGCGTGTTCCGTCATCGCGATCCGCGCGCCGACCTGTTGCGCGCGGCGCTGCGGCGGCTCGATCCGCATTCCACGCGTCTCGATTTTGTCATGGACGTCGAGCGCCGCGCGGTCGCGGCGCTGCAACGGCGCAAGCCCGGCCGTCGGGTCGAGGCCAATATCGAAATGGATGCAGCCCTTCTGCTCGACGCCGTCGGGCTGCCGCGCGCCGCGTTCACCCCGGTCTTTGCTGTGGCGCGCTGCGCCGCCTGGCTGGCCCACGCCATGGAGCAGCGGCAAACCGGCCGCATGATCCGTCCGGCCTCGACCTATATCGGACCGGCGCCGGCTGCTTGACTGAGTTGTGGCGCCACGCCGCCGCGGCTACATAGTCTGCGCCCAGATTGCCGGGAAGACCGATCCGATGAGCCCCCGCGACCCCCGCGACCCCGTCAGCCCCGAGGTGCAGGCCCGCATCCTGTCCGAGGCGCTGCCGTATATGCAGCGCTATGACGAGGAGATCATCGTCGTCAAATACGGCGGCCACGCCATGGGCGAGGAGCAGCTCGCGCGCCAATTTGCCCGCGACATCGTGTTATTGGAACAGACAGCGATCAATCCGATCGTCGTGCATGGCGGCGGACCGCAGATCGAGGCCATGCTCAAGAAAGTCGGCGTTCGGTCGCAATACGCGGCGGGCCTGCGCGTCACCGACGAAAAGACGCT
>JASHQO010000282.1 GCA_030039105.1 Xanthobacteraceae bacterium | reverse complement strand
TGCTTGGGCAGCGCACGGTTCACCGTGTCGATGAACAGGAGATAGGGTTCACCGGTCTGCAGTCGCGTCTCAAGAATGCGCTGCCAGAGTTGGCGCGCGTCGATCTCGCGGACCGCGGTACCGTCTTTCGGGCTGCGTAACGCGAACGGCGTGCCGGCGCCGACCGCCTGCATGAACGCGTCGGTGACGTTGATGCCGTGATGCAGGTTGAGGCTCTTGCGGTTGAAGTCGCCGGAAGGTTTGCGGATTTCGAGAAACTCTTCGATCTCGGGATGGTGGATGTCGAGATAGACCGCCGCCGAGCCACGCCGCAGCGAGCCCTGGCTGATCGCAAGCGTCAGGCCATCCATGACGTGGATGAAGGGAATGATGCCGGAGGTTTCGCCGCCCTTCACCTTCTCGCCGATCGAGCGCACCCGGCCCCAATAGGTGCCGATGCCGCCGCCATTGGAGGCCAGCCACACGTTCTCGTTCCAGGTGCCGACGATGCCCTGAAGCGAATCGGAGACCGAGTTGAGGAAGCACGAAATGGGAAGGCCGCGCGTGGTGCCGCCGTTGGACAGCACCGGCGTTGCCGGCATGAACCATAGTTGCGACATCGCGTCGTAGAGACGCTGCGCGTGCGCAATGTCGTCCGCGAAGGCGCACGACACGCGGGCAAACAAGTCCTGATAGCTCTCGCCGGGAAGTAAGTAACGGTCGGTCAGCGTGAGCTTGCCGAACGCCGTCAAGAGGTCGTCGCGCGACCGGTCGAGCGTCAGATCGGTGGGTTTCGGCGGTGCTGCAAGCGGCGCGGGCAAAGGCGCAGCCCGCGAACGCGGCGCTGCAGGCACCAGTCGCAACTCCGCCGGCGGCGATTTTCGCTCAGACGATGCCGGCGTTAGGGTTTTCGGCAGAACAAGGTGGCCACGTTGGTCGAAGTCGTAGGCGTAAGACATCGGCAACCCCGCGATGTTGGGGCCGAGGCCTGATGGACGACTTGCCTGAGGGCCGGCGGCAAACGCTCCGGTAGCAAGCGACCCACCGGGGCACCCCGCCCGAGGACGTTCGTTCGATCACGGCAGGTCTCCTGGCTCGCGGGTCGTAGCGTCCGTCCGGTCTTCCCAAGGCCTTGCAGCCCCAGTGACACACAATGGACTTTGGCTCGCCGCTTACAGTTGCGGGGGCAGCGCCGGCATTGCCCGAAGGCGCACCGGCTTCCCTCTTAGCTCTCGATCTAGGGATTCGAGAGAACCGTGAACACTATATCTAGTATCGATAGCAGACGTTTTGTCAATAAAAGGTTTAGCCGGTCGCACGTCCTGCGAACGCGTTGTGGATTGCGCCTACGCCCACAGTGTCCTCGGCACGCCAAGCTGCGATCACCTCGGGCTTTTGCGCGAGTGCCGCGATTTTTGCCGGTGGATGAAGCGGGAAGTAGATCGATTGATGACCGCGGCGGAATGAACCGGACCCAGATTGCGGCAGCCGGCCGTCCTTCGTCCACCGGCGCCTTTCGCTGGCCGTTATTCCCAGAATTTCTTCAACAATACGCGGATGCAGTCGCTCCTGCCGGAAAGCATCAAGCGCGGCGTCGATCATCGACAGGAGAGTGGAAAGATTACCAAGCTCATTCTGACGGACGATCGTGCAGACCGCCTCACCTTGCCTCGACGTTTTGAACCGATATCGCCGGAGCAGACCGGCTACGCGACGGCGCACCTCGTTCGTTCTTCGTTGCGACCCGAGTGTGAGGTCCGGGGTGGGCTCGAACCTCAATAGAATCCCGTTCGGCGCGTCGCCGAACACCAGATAGCGGCTACGCAGATTAGGTCGCGTCCCGGACATTTCTTACCGTCTCGCCCGACACTGCTCCTGTCAACTGGCGGCATAGGGCGCGAAGGCGCTGCGGTTCTCGTCGACATGTAGGGCACGTCCCACCGGCGGAAAAGCGCGTTGCGGGCAAGCCGGCCGATCACAGATTCGGCAACCAGCCCCGATCGGGGTCGCGGCGGCTGGATTCCCGAGATCGAGGCCGTCCGAATAGACGAGCCTCCCGGCGTGCTGCAGGTCGCAGCCGAGGGCGATGGCGAACGTCTTGCGCGGCGCATGATAGCCGCCCCCGCCATGCGAAACCGCTCGCGCAATCCATAGGTAGGTCCGCTCGTCCGGCATACGGGCGAGCTGGGTCAATATCCGGTCCGGTTGCGCAAAGGCCTCATAGACGTTCCAAAGCGGGCATGTCCCGCCGATCCGAGAGAAATGGAAATCGGTTGCCGACTGGCGTTTCGAGATGTTACCGGCGCGATCGACGCGGACGAAGAAAAATGGCACGCCGCGTGCGCCTGGTCTTTGCAATGTGCTCAGCCGATGACAAGTCGTCTCAAAGCCGACGCCGAAATGCCGGCCGAGCAGATCGATATCGTAGCGACAGGCCTCGGCCATATCGCGGAAGGCCGCATAGGGCAGGATCAGCGCACCGGCAAAATAGTTCGCAAGCCCAATACGGGCGAGGCGACGTGATTCCTCGTCGGCGAAAGAGCCACCGGCAATGATGACGTCGATGGTTGCGCGTTTTTCGAGAAAGGCGAGCTGCGTCGCGACCTGAAATGCTTGCTGTCCGGAGCGGAGTCGTGACGAAAGCCGCAAGACGCCTGCGTCGCGGTCGAAGCTGCGCTGCGCATCGC
>JASHQO010000281.1 GCA_030039105.1 Xanthobacteraceae bacterium | reverse complement strand
ATTGCCGATCTGTTGTCGCCGCGCGAGCGCCCGGTGGTGCAGGGCCGCACCTCGATCATGTTCATGAGCGCCAGCATCCTCGGTCCCGTGCTCGGCGGGCTATTTACCGACCATCTGCACTGGTCGCTGATCTTCTGGATCAACTTGCCCATGGGCATCGTCGCGCTGGTGATGACCGAGCGCGCGCTGCGCCGCCTGCCGCGCAACGACCGGCCGCACCGGCTCGACATGATCGGCGCCGGCCTGATGGTCGGTGCCGCGGTGGCCCTGATGCTGGCGTTGGCCTGGGGCGGCATCCGTTATCCGTGGGGCTCGTGGACGATCCTCACCCTGGTCACCTGCTCGGCGGCGTTGTGGGCGCTGTTCGCTACACGGCTCCTGACCGCGCGCGAGCCGTTCATTCCGCTCGCCATCCTGCACGGTCGGATCACCAGCACGATCACTTGCGCGGCCTTCTTCAGCATCGGCACCGTGATCGGCGTGACCATCTACATGCCGCTTTACTGCCAGAGCGTGCTCGGTGTCTCGGCGAGCCTCTCTGGCTTGGCGCTGATCGCCTATATGGGGGGCGCCACGCTCGGCTCGCTGGTGTCGACGCGCATCATCGTGCGGATCAAGCATTACATGCGTGTGCCGATGCTGGGCCTCATCGTCGCCATCGCGGCCCTCGGCGTGCTGGCTTACGATCCGGCCGGCCACGCGTTGATCGAGGTCGTGGCGCTTCTGCTCGTGCTCGGTTTCGGCCTCGGCCCGATGTATCCGGTATCGACGATCGTGATGCAGAACGTGGTCAAGCCGCATCAACTCGGCACCGCCACGGGTACCTTGAACTTTTTCCGCACACTCGGCGGCGCCATGGTGGTCGCGGTGTTCGGCGCCATCGTGCTCGGTGGCATCGGTGATCATTCCGGCGTCATGACTTTGGAGACGGTCGCCGCTGGGCGTGGCGATCTGGCGCCGGCCTTTCATTGGGTGTTTATTGCCGCTGCCGGCTGCCTCGTCGTGTCTTTTCTTTGCCTCCTCGTCATCGAGGAGCGCCCGCTGCACGGACCCATGCGCGTGCCGGAGCCGGCCAACAAATAAGCCGACCGGACATGGCTGATCCGCTCCATGCGGCTTGCGTCGGCATCGGTGGGGCGCAAAGGTGCAACGAGTCGACGCGGGCGGGTCCTCAATCTCGGTCATGGCGGTGCTGAACTCTAAGCACGATGAATCGGATGCGCTTGCTCCAAAAGGAGGAGGGGATAGCGAAGGCGTTTCGCCGGCGCACGGCGCGCGCTATTCCGCCGACCGCAAGCTCGGCCGCCGCGAAGTCGTCGCCATCATCGGCGGGCTGGCATTGGCGATGTTCCTCGGCGCGCTCAACCAGACCATCGTCGCAACCGCACTGCCGACCATCGGCCGCGCCTTCGACGATTTCGAGAACCTGTCATGGGTCGTGATCGCATATCTGTTGACCTCGACGGTTGTGGCGCCGCTCTACGGCAAGCTCAGCGACATCTACGGCCGTCGCGGCATGATGCTGGTCGCACTCGGCATCTTCATGGCCGGTTCGGCCGCCAGCGCCGCAGCGCCGAGCATGCTGATGCTGATCTTCGGCCGCGGCCTGCAGGGCATCGGCGGCGGCGGCATCGTGCCGCTGACCCAATCGATCATTGCCGACGCGGTGCCGCCGCGCGAGCGTGGCTACTACCAAGCCTATACCGGATCGGTCTGGATCGTCGCCGGCGCCGCGGGCCCGGTGCTCGGCGGCGTCATCGCCGAGCATTTGCACTGGTCGGTGATTTTCTGGCTCAACGTGCCGCTCGGCTTGGCGGCGGCGCTGCTGTCGAACCGGCAGCTCAAGCTCGTCCCGGTGCACGAGCGTGCCCACAAGATCGATCTTCTCGGCGCGGCGTTGATGATGGCATCTGCCGTCGCGCTACTGCTGGCGCTGACCTGGGGCGGCACCCGCTATCCGTGGCTGTCGCAGCAGATCGCCACGCTGATCGTCCTAGCGACAGTGCTGTCAGCGGTGTTCATCTGGTGGGTGCTGCGGGCGCCGGAGCCGTTTCTACCCGTCGCCGTGCTCAACAATCCGGTGATGCGCACCGGCTGCCTCACCACCGCCTGCACCCAGGGCGTCTCGATCGGGCTGACGATTTTCGTGCCGCTCTACTACGAGATGGTGCACGGTCTGACCGCAAGCGATTCCGGCCTGGCGCTGATTCCGATCGTGATGATGACGACGCCGGGCTCGTATCTGTCCGGCCGCGCCATGCTGTACCTCGACCACTACAAATGGGCTCCGATCGTGATGCTCGGCATTGCCACTGTGTCCGTCGCATTTCTGGCGTTTCACCCGATGATACCGGTCTGGGCCGTGGCGCTGATCACAGGCTTCGTCGGCATTGGCACCGGCAGCTCGTATCCGACAGTGACCGTGTCGATTCAGAATGCCATCGCGCACCAGCAGATCGGCGTCGCCATGGGGGCGATGAACTTCTTCCGCGCGCTGGCCAGCGCCTTCGTCGTCGCGGTGATGGGCGCAATCATGCTGGCCGAGCTCGGCGCGTCGCCGCAACGCGGCGGCGCCTCCGCATCGGCGTTCGTCGCGACCGCGGCCACCGCTGCACCCGACGATCTCGCCCGTGCGTTCAGTCACATTTTCGCGGTGGCGGTGCTTTTCCTCGTCATCGGCGTCGTCTCGCTGATGATCATGGAGGAGCGGCCGTTGCGCACTACGGTGCTCGCGGCGCGCGAGGCGCCGCCGCGCGCCGCGGAGTAGCGCTCGCCGCCGCATCCGTTTAAGCTCGACGAAAATAGACCGGGAGGGATTCGATGGTTCGTCGCCACATATCGATTGCGGCCGCCGCGCTCGCTGTCGCGTTTTTCACGACGGGTTCCGCAACCACGCAGACCATTATCGACGATTGGAAGGAGGCCAAGTTGCCGGCGCCGCCGCAGCTCAAACCGGTGACGCTCAATACCAAGGAGACGGCGCTCCTGGTGATGGATTTCACCGTGCAGACCTGCACGCCGGAACGGCGCAAGCGCTGTGCCGATTCCGTGCCGAAGGTGAAGAAGTTCGTTGAGGAGGCGCGCGCCAAGGGCGCGCTGATCATCTACAGCGTCGCGGTGCCGGGTTCGGTGCCGACCGACGTGCTCAAGGACTTGACGCCCGCCGCCGGCGAACAGGTGCTGCCGCCGCTCGGCCCCGACAAATTCATCAATAGCGATCTGGAAAAGACACTCCATGAAAAGGGCATCAAGACGGTCGTCGCCATGGGCACCCAGGCGCAGACCTCGGTGCTGCATACCGGCGGCGAGGCGGCGCTGCGCGGCTTCAAGGTGATCGTTCCGGTCGACGCCATGTCGGCAGACGATCTGTTCCCGGAAGCTTACACCGCGTGGCATCTCGCCAATGCGGCGCGCATCAGCAATCAGGTGACGTTGACCCGGCTCGATATGATCGGATTCTAAAGCTACTGCGCCGCTTGCGCCTTCAACGCGTCTACCTCGTCCTGGCTGCGTAGCGTCATCACCGCGACCTTGCGAGCACGGAAGTAGGGCAGCGCGACTTGGGTGTCCTTGCCGGGTTGTTCGAGCAGCGACACGTAGCGCGGCTCGGCGCCGCGGGTCGGCAGGTCGAACGCCGTCCAGCCGTTGCTGTTGGGATCGTAGCGCATGACGCGATCGGCGCCCCACAGATTGGTCCAGGCATCGTGGTTCTTGTCGACCGCGACGTGGTAGGGCTGCTGCTCGCCGGGCAGATCGACGTATTTCACGGCGCGGGTATGGGTATCGATGCGGGCGAGGTTGGCGCCCCATGAATCGCCGATCCACAGCACGTCGGCGAACTTGTCGGTGCCCATGCGCCGCGGACCCTGTGCCCACGGCAGCGGCGAATTGAAATCAGGCTGATTGTAGGTCTCGTAGAATTTCATTTCGTCCGCGATCAACAGTGCACTCTGCACCTTGTCGGGCGCGAGTTTGATCTCCGTCACCCCGCCGGAGGCGCCATCGCCGACCCCGATCGTGTCGAGCACCATCTCGGCCCAGTAGCCATTGCCGTCGCGGTCGGCGGCGGTGCCATAGGTGACGCCGGTGCCGTTCGGCGTCTTGTAGGTCCTCGATTTGTATTCGGTGAATTTTTCCTCGACCGGATCGAAGCGCAGCGCGCCGTCCGGCGCCGACGCCCAGATGTTGCCCTTGCCGTCATAGTCGACGGTGACGGCGCCGCCGGTCTGGGTCATGCCGGTCGGCGGCAGATAGACCTTGATCTCCTGCGTCGCCGGATCGAGCCGGCCGAGGCCGCCGCGGCCGTTATTGACGTTGAACCAGATGATGCCATTCGGATCGCGGGTCATGCCGTGAGCCTGCGCGGCGAGGCCGTTGGGGCCGGGGATCTTGAATAGCTTCACCTCGCCCGTCTTGGTATCGATGCGGCCGATGGTGGTGCGCTTGTTGGGTATGTTGCAGGTGAACCAGAGATTACCGGACAGATCGAGCCAGGCATCGTGCACGCCCCAGCCGGGGATCAGCACCGACGGCGTGCCGAGCGACCAGTTGGAGCCGTCGTTCTGCACGAAATTCTCCGGCAGGTTGGCGTCCGGATCGAGCGGCACGTCGTATTCCTTGAACGTCACGCGGGCGGCTTCGCCCGATGGCCGCGGCTCGAGTTTCACGCGCATGTCGCTTTCTCCGGGGCCGCGCGCGGCCGCGAGATAGGCGGCAAGCTCTTTCTCGTGATAGTCGATGATGCCGGAGGGCTGGCGCTCGCCGCCGACGAAGGTGCCGTAGACGTTGGCGTTCTTCATCAACTCGAGCACCGCATTCCAGCCGGCTTCGTCGAAGCGGTGCTGGAGCGGAAAGCTCGGCGTATGGCAGCCGGTGCAGACGATGCGCACGATGCGCTTCATGCGCGCCTCTTCGGGCGTGCGCTGCGGCAGCGCGTCGAGCATGAGATTGCCGGGCAGTTGCTTGAACGTCGCCTCCGCGTCGTTCATCGGATCGAGGGAAAAGTCCTGCTTGGCGTTGGCGGACAGATCGACCGCGCCCGTGGCGGTCTGATAGCTCAGCGCCTGCGCCCATATCTTGTAATGTCCCGCTGGCAGCGGGGAAAAATAATATTGCCCAGCGTCGTCGGTGAACACGGTGGTGGTGATGGTGCCGCCGTCGGGCTTGGCAGACACCGTGACGCCGCCCATGACTTTGCCGTCCGGCGATTTGATCGTGCCACTCAACAGCG